>DIKU01000103.1:16744-21119 GCA_002424645.1 Pelobacter sp. UBA5610
GCGGCATGGGAAAAGTCGCCATCAAGGCCAAAGGGGACTTCACGCAGCAGGAAATAACGAATTGCATCGACGCCGTATTTGTCGATCAGCATGTTCGGTTCCACCACGTTCGCCAGGCTCTTGCTCATTTTTTGCCCTTCGACGGTCCACCAACCGTGTGCGAAAACCTTCTTTGGCAGCGGGATGCCGGCTGCCATGAGGATGGTCGGCCAGTAAACCGTGTGGAAGCGAAGGATATCCTTGCCGATGATATGGACATCCGCAGGCCAGAAATTTTTATACCGACCTTCGGAATCATCCGGATAACCAAGGGCGGTGATGTAATTGCTCAGTGCATCGAACCATACATAAATAACGTGACGTTCGTTGCCGGGGACAGGAATCCCCCATGAAAAAGACGTGCGCGAAATGGAAAGATCGCGCAGACCCTCGCGCACAAAGTTCAGGATTTCATTGCGTCTTGTTCTGGGCTGAATGAAATCAGGGTCTTCCTCGATGTGCTTCAGGAGTTGATCCTGGTACTTACTCATACGGAAGAAATACGATTCTTCCTTGAGTTTGTCCGTAGGGCGCCCGCAGTCAGGACAGCACCCATCCAGGAGTTGAGTTTCGGTCCAGAAGGTTTCACATGGGGTGCAGTACCAGTCCTCGTATTCGCCCAGGTAGATGTCTCCGGTTTCCAGAAGCTGTTCAAAAAGGTTGCAAACGCCTTTTTTATGACGCTCCTGGGATGTGCGAATAAAGTCGGTGTGGGATATGTTCAACTTTTCCCACAGGGCCTGGTAGCGTTTAACGACGCGGTCGGCCAGTTCAAGTGGGGTTTCTCCCTTGGCTTGGGCGGCTTTTTCGACTTTTTGCCCGTGTTCATCGGTACCTGTCAGGAAAGAAACATCATACCCCTGCGCTCTTTTGTAACGTGCCAGCATATCGCAGGCTACGGTTGTGTAGGCGTGACCGATGTGAGGCACGTCGTTCACGTAATAAATGGGAGTCGTTACATAAAAGCGCTTGCTCATTGTTTATCTCCTGAGGGCGTATTTTGGGGTGGCCGTTGCTTCGGGCGACTTTTTCTTCTTGGGCGCTTGCGGGCGCTCTGGTCCCCTTCGCTAGCGGGGTTTGCCTCACGTTGCACCGGTTTTTGTCCGCGACGTTTAGGGGTTGGCTTTCCTGGTTTTTCCTGACCTTGTTTGTCCTGGCCTTCTTTTTCTGCTTCTACCTTGGCCGGTGCAAGAGGTTCCTTGGTCGGTACACTTTTTCGTGAGCGAGAAGGGACTCTGACCCGCGGCCGCGTGGGCGATGGTTCCTCGCTCGCGGCAGGTTTGGTTTGATTTTCCGCGGTTTGTAGTTTGTCGACCGGGACGTTAATGCGCTGGTTCTCGTCAAGCTTGACGGTAACCGACTGATCAAGAACGTTTTGACCGATTACTTCGCCTTCCTGATTCTCAACCCGAACACGGCGTCCACATTTGGGCATACGCTGTTTAAGGGACAGGTAGGTCTTATACTCATAATTAAGGCAACACAGCAATCGACCACATTGACCGGAAATTTTATTGGGATTAAGTGCCAAGCCCTGTTCTTTGGCCATTTTTACGGAAACCGGTGCGAAATCGGTCAGGAAAGTACAACAGCATAACGCTCTTCCGCATATGCCGATGCCGCCGATAAGTTTGGCCTCATCGCGAACGCCAATTTGACGCATTTCAATACGCGTGTGGAAGTAATGGGCCAGGTCTTTCACCAATTCCCGGAAATCAACCCGTCCGTCCGCCGTAAAATAAAAAATGATTTTTGAACCGTCAAACAGATATTCGGCCCGTACCAGTTTCATGTCCATCTGGCGGGATTTAATGCGCTCCAGGCAGAAGCTGAAGGCCTCCCTTTCTTTGGTCACGCTATTTTCAGCAAGGGCAATATCTTCGTCTGAAGCAATTCGAACCACATTTTTGAGGTTTTCGGGTGCCTGGTCTTCCGGTTTCTCTCGAGGGGGGGCTACGACGCACCCCAGGGCACGGCCGCGGTCCGTTTCTACGATGACCGACTGTCCTGAGGACAATTCAAGTTGTCCTGCATTGAAGTGGTATTGTTTTCCGGCTTTGCGGAATTTTATCGAGACAATTCTAATCATAAATCCTGTCTTGTGAGTTGCGGTCGCCCCGCGGGCAGGCTGCGTCGATCCGTAAGGACGATGATTCAGGCGACGAGGCGCATGAGCAGAACTTCCATGGCCAGTTGACGGTTAACGTTGCGTTCAAGGTGTCGCCTTGTTGTCATAAGGGCTTTAAGTTTACCTGTTAGGGATAAAACATCCTCTTTGCGGGACACGTGTTCCAGTGTTTCCAGCATGTCGATATTAACCAGTTCATTCAGAGGACTGCCATGTTTAAGCAGTAATAAATCTCTGTAAAAAGCCTGGATAATTTCAAGGATTTCGTACAGTAGGTCTTTTTCTTCAGCCAGCTTTTGCGCCAAATCCAGTAGGGGGATAACACTCCCGGGACTCAAGGCAGTCAGAGTTTTAAGAAGATCCCTTCGGCGTTGCAGGTAAAGATCCCTGTCTTTGCCAAGTGCTTTTTTAAAACTTCCTTCGGATAAAGTAGCAAGGATATGCGATTGCGTATCATCTATATTTAGCTGTTCGACTAATACTTCCTGCAGCTTTTCCTTGGGTATGCGAGAAAAAGGAAGTCTTTGACAGCGTGAGCGTATGGTTGGCAAAACCGCATCGGGAGTCGGCGTCAACAGGATGAGCAGAGTCTGGGCACGCGGTTCCTCCAATGTCTTCAGTAATGCATTGGCTGATGCCAGGTTCATCTTTTCGGCACCGTCAATGATGCATACTTTGTAGGAAGCCTCCAATGGTCGATATGACAGCTCTTTTTGCAATGCGCGGATCTGATCGATTTTAATGGAACTTCCTTCGGCACTGATCTGATGCAAATCAGGGTGATTATGGTGGTCAATTTTCATGCAGGCCGGGCATTCACTACAACTATTGCCGTTGGCACAAAAGAGCATCTTTGTCAGTGCAAGAGCGATGAGACGTTTGCCGACTCCCTCGGGACCTTCAAAGAGGTAGGCATGGGGTAGCCGCGAAGAGGCCACCGCCCGTTGCAGAAGATCTTTTTGGCGCTGGTGGCCAAGAATTCTGCCAAACATTTTAAGCGCTCCCTGAACGGGTGAGGAATTCCGATGTGGTGTGCCAGATACGTTTGGCGACCTGCTCTTGGGTACCCTCCGCGTCGATGACCTTGATCCGTTGTGGCTCCCGTTGTGCGAGAGATAAATAGCCTTCGCGCACCTTCGAATGAAATGTCAGGGATTCCAGCTCGAATCGCCCCTCGGCAGGGCCAGAGGCGATAGCGTTGCGACTTTGTGCGCGATGAAGTCCCTGGTCGGGACGCATGTCGAGCAGTAACGTCAAGTTGGGGCGACAGGTTCCTGCGGCCAAATCGTTGAGTTGCTGGACCAGTTGCATGTCCAGGCCGCGAGCATACCCCTGATAGGCCAGTGTCGCATCGCAATAGCGGTCGCAAAGGACAATTTTGTTTTGCTCAAGCGCCGGCGTGATGACTTCCGTAACATGTTGGGCACGGGCGGCGGCGTACAATAATAGTTCGGCCCCCGGAACCAGGCGACCATTGTCGGGGTGGAGCAAAATGTGCCGGATCTGATCGGCTATGGGGCAACCGCCGGGTTCGCGCGTTATCAGCACGTCATAACCCAGGTTCTCAAGACGATTGGCGAGAAGCTGAATCTGGGTGGTCTTTCCGCTGCCTTCTATTCCTTCAAAACTTATAAATGGGGACATCCCGTTTCCGATCCTTCATTGTGCCTTTAAATGATTAATTATAGAAACCGCTAGTAATATTATCAAGGAAATTCTCCTTTTGACATCGGCGAGCTGAGATAAGTCAAGGTCGTCTCGAATTAATTTGGATGTCGGGCAGGGTGGTTGGATTGTTTTCTGCGAAATTTGGAAGGATGACGGTTGCGGTTTATCTGTGACGAGGCGATCTTGTCGACAAGGGGCAGATCCTGGTGGAGGATTTCTTCAGGAAGTTCACTTTTAAAAGGTGCGGCTTTGGATGGATGACAGGGTAAAGCTTTCAGTTGAGAAAGGTTGGTGATTACTTCATCTTGTAGATTGTTTTTTGGTTGACTTGCTCGTTTCCTTGTCATATATTCCTGCTTCTCCGAGCGTGGCTCCGATTGTTGGAGAAGGCAAGCATCGTGGCGGATAAACCGGGCTGAATTATGGCAACGGCGGGGCCGTTAAATGATACCCGGTTCCGGAAAAAAAAGTTTGACAAACAGTGTGACGGTTAAGTAAGATGCCGCCGCTTCTATGGTGGGTGTAGCTCAGTTGGTAGAG
>DIKU01000103.1:21129-21305 GCA_002424645.1 Pelobacter sp. UBA5610
CGAGCCCCTTCACTCACCCCATTTAGCAACTGTGCCCGTCTACCGTAGACCTAGGCGCCGAACCTTAGAAGGTTGTCGGCCCGGTTGACGAACGACGGGCTTTTTGTTTTAATGTCGCCAGATCTAAATGGCAGACAGTAGTTCTTTTTGGTACACCGTATCGAACATTTTCAACC
>DIKU01000103.1:21334-30578 GCA_002424645.1 Pelobacter sp. UBA5610
GGCAGACGCACTGGACTTAGGATCCAGCGGGCAACCGTGGGGGTTCGACTCCCCCCTCTCGCACCATTTCATTCGTAAATCCATTTAAATGCGGGTCCCCAATCAAAATCGTTGTCGGATAGACACAAACGGGATGACGGAACCCTTCAAAATGAATGAGTCTAAATCTTCTGCGAGGTAATAACATGAATGTTAAGATTGAAGATATCAGCAGCATCAAGAAAAAATTGTCCTTCGAAGTTCCTGCTGAAACGGTTGATGCTGAATTTTCCAAAGCTTTTCAGAAACTGGCAAAGACTGCAAAAGTTCCCGGTTTTCGTCCTGGCAAGGTTCCCCGCAGCGTGCTTGAGCGTCAATACGGTGGACAAATCGAAAACCAGGTTTTTGAAGGCCTGGTAAGTGAAACTTTTTTCAAAGCTATTATCGAAAATAAAATTGATGCCGTTTCCCCTCCTGAAGTTGTCGACAACGGTGTTCTTAAGGCTGGGCAGCCTTTTGTTTATGACGCCGAGGTTGAAGTGCGTCCCGAGGTAAAGGCGAAGGACTACGTTGGCCTTGAGTTGAAAAAAGAATCTCTGGTTATCGATGACGCCGAGGTTGACGCACGCCTCGCCGAGATGCGCAAAAGCAAAGGCAGTGTCCAAACCAGCGAACGTACAACTGCCCAAATGGGCGATATCGCGGTAATCGATTTTGAAGGCTTTATTGATGGTGAGGCTTTTGCTCATGGTAAAGCCGAAGGCCATCATCTTGAACTCGGTTCCAATACCTTTATCCCCGGTTTTGAAGAGCAGGTCGTGGGCCTTGAATGTGGTCAAACCAAGGATATTGAAGTGACTTTCCCTGAGGGTTACGGCAATAAGGATCTGGCTGGCAAACCCGCCGTATTTAAAGTCAGCCTCAAGGAAATCAAAGAACAAGCGCTTCCTGAACTCGACGAAGCGTTTGCTAAAGAAGCCGGGCTGGAGAGCATTGAGGACCTTAGAACCAAGATTCTTGAAAGTATTACCGGACAGGAGTCCGATCGTATTGAGAAAGATTTTCGTGAGCGTTTGAGTGATGCTCTGATCGAGGCCAATCCGATTGAATTGCCTGACTCTATGGTCGAATCGCAGCTTGATTACATGCTTCAGAATCTGCAGAACCGTATGCAGGCTCAAGGCATGCGGTTGGAAGACATGGGCATTAATGCCGCTTCCTTCAAACATATTTATCGTGAGGTTGCTGCCAAACAGGTTAAGTCGAGCCTGATTATGGAGGCGATAGCGCTTCAGGAAAATCTCAAAGTTGAAGAAGACGATATCAAAGACAAGCTCGACGAGATCATCGAGACAAGCGGTGCTCCCAAAGAGATGGTAATGAATTTTTATAGCAGCGATGAAAAGCGCCGCGGGTTGGTATCTCAATTGGCCGAAGAAAAGGTTGTTGCCTTTTTGAGTGGCAAGGCTAAGATCGAGATGGTTGACAAGCAATCCCTGGATCAGGCCCACATGGCAGAGGAGTAATCGTATGAGTCTTATTCCCATGGTCGTTGAGCAGACAGGAAGAGGCGAGCGAGCTTATGACATCTTTTCTCGTTTGCTCAAGGATCGTATTATTTTTCTGGGTGGAGGCATTGACGATCAGGTCGCAAACCTGATTATCGCCCAGTTGTTGTTCCTCGAATCCGAGGACCCTGAAAAAGATATATTTTTGTACATCAACTCCCCTGGTGGTGTTGTTACGGCCGGGATGGCGATTTATGACACCATGCAATATGTCCGTTGCCCTGTTTCAACCCTTTGCGTTGGGCAGGCAGCAAGCATGGGAGCTGTATTGCTCGCTGCAGGAGCTGAGGGCAAGCGTTTTGCGTTGCCTCATGCTCGTATTATGATCCATCAGCCCTGGGGCGGTTTCCAGGGGCAAGCAACCGATATTAATATCCATGCACAGGAAATCCTGCGGATGCGTGAAACCCTGAATGGTGTTCTGTCCAAGCACTCCGGACAGACTTTTGAAAAAATTGCGGCAGATACCGAGCGTGATTTTTTCATGGGTAGCGAGGAAGCTAAAAAGTATGGTATCGTTGACGATATAGTAAAAAGGAAAGTTTAAGCTTTTTAGCACGGAGGATTTTGTGAGCGACCATGATGGGAAGTCCGGATATCTAACCTGTTCCTTCTGTGGCAAGGGGCAGGATGATGTCAAAAAGCTGATCGCTGGGCCTGAGGTTTACATTTGCGATGAGTGCATTGAACTGTGCAAAGACATCATCGCAGAAGAAGCCAAACTGGAGGACACCTCCGAAAATGGCCCTAAGCGCCTACCGCGCCCCTCGGAAATCAAAGACGCTCTGGATGAATACGTAATCGGACAGGAAAGGGCAAAAAAGGTCCTCTCCGTGGCTGTTTATAATCATTACAAGCGTGTTGAAACGATTCTGGATGGTGACGATGTAGAAATTCAGAAAAGTAATATACTCATGCTTGGGCCGACCGGCAGTGGGAAAACGCTGTTGGCTCAAACGCTCGCACGCTTGCTGAATGTACCTTTTGCTATTGCTGATGCGACCAACCTGACTGAGGCTGGATATGTCGGCGAGGATGTAGAGAACATAATTCTGAATCTTTTGCAGGCAGCCGACTACGATTTGGAAAAGGCGCAGCGCGGGATTATCTATATAGATGAGGTGGATAAAATTGCGCGCAAGTCTGACTCTCCGTCCATTACCCGCGATGTTTCCGGGGAAGGGGTGCAGCAGGCTTTGCTTAAAATCATAGAAGGCACGACGGCCAGTGTGCCTCCTAAAGGTGGTCGCAAGCATCCGCAGCAAGAATTTTTGAAGGTAGACACCACCAATATCCTGTTTATATGCGGCGGTGCTTTTTCCGGTCTTGAGAGCGTCATCAAACAGCGTAGCGGTAGTAAGGCTATGGGGTTTGGTGCTGAAATCAAGGAGAAAAAGGATCAGGGCGTGGGGGAAATCCTCGCCATGACTGAACCCACGGATTTGATTCGTTTTGGTCTCATACCGGAGTTTGTAGGACGTTTAGCTGTCATAGCGACTCTGGAAGAGCTTGATGAAGAATCGCTTGTGCGTATTCTTAAAGAACCGAAAAACGCCCTCGTAAAACAGTATCAGAAACTTTTCCAGATGGAGAAAGTTCATCTTAAGTTCACGGATGGTGCGTTGGTTGCAGTTGCCCAGGAGGCACTTAAGCGTAAAACCGGAGCGCGTGGTTTGCGTTCTATTATTGAAAATGCCATGCTTGACGTCATGTACGATATTCCTTCTCAGGACCGTGTTAAGGAAGTCGTCATCAATGAAGATGTTATCCGTCAACAAGGCAAACCTATAATCGTTTACGACTGTGCGGAATCGGCCTAGGTGGTTGATGGTACGATTGCCGGGAAATACTGAATCATAATGACTATGCTGGAATCAAATACAGGCAGCAACGGAATACCGTTGCTGCCTTTGCGCGATATTGTCATTTTCCCTTCCATGGTGACACCATTATTTGTGGCGCGCGATAAATCCATTAGTGCTCTCGAAGAAGCTATGGAAGGTGAAAAACATATCTTCCTGGCGACGCAAAAGGATCCCCAAATCGATGATCCTTCATTCGATGACGTTTATGAGATCGGGACTTTTGCACATATCGTTCAATTGTTGAAACTGCCTGATGGCACAATCAAAGTGCTTGTAGAAGGAAAACAAAGGGGCCGTATCAATCATTGGTCGGCAACCGATGAGTCCATTCATGTCGAATTTTCTGCCTTGGAGGATAGAGAGGTTGTCGAAGGGGCGGAACTTGAGGCACTGTTGCGTAGTGTCAGTGAGCTTTTTGAATCTTATGTTTCGTTAAGTAAAAAAATTCCTACCGAGGTGGCGGCATCCGTTTCAGGGACGCAGGCTCCAGGGCGCTTGTCCGATACTGTCGCCGCCCATCTGAGCTTAAGGGTTCAGGAAAAACAGGAGTTGCTTAGCGATCTCGATCCGATCGAACGTCTTGAAAAACTTGTTACCCTGCTGGCTCGCGAGGTGGAGATCCTTGAGATCGAGAAAAAAATTCGGTCACGGGTCAAAGGCCAGATGGAGCGCAGTCAAAAAGAGTACTATCTCAACGAGCAAATGCGGGCCATCCAGAAAGAGCTTGGAGAAAGTGACGAGTTTAAGGCCGAAGTAAAGGATCTGGAAGAACGAATCAAACAGGCAAGCATGCCAAATGAAGCCGAAGAACGGGCGTTGGGGGAACTACGCAAATTGCGTATGATGTCGCCAACATCGGCTGAGGCAACAGTGGTTCGTAATTATATCGACTGGCTCGTTTCCGTTCCCTGGAAAAAGAAAACCCGGGATCGCCGCGATATGGTCTACGCAGAGGAAATCCTTGAAGCTGATCATTACGGGTTGGACAAGGTCAAGGAGCGCATTCTTGAGTATCTCGCGGTTCAGGCACTGGTTAAAAAAATCAAGGGGCCGATTCTTTGTCTTGTTGGGCCTCCCGGGGTAGGGAAAACCTCCTTGGGGAAATCCATTGCCCGTTCTCTGGGACGTAAGTTTGCACGTATATCCCTGGGTGGTTTGCGTGATGAAGCTGAAATCCGCGGCCATAGGCGTACCTATATCGGAGCTATGCCCGGTAAAATTATTCAGAGCATGCGAAAGGTCGAGGTTAAAAATCCGGTTTTTCTCCTCGATGAGATCGATAAGGTCAGTAGTGATTTTCGCGGGGATCCTTCGTCGGCGCTTCTTGAGGTCCTTGATCCTGAGCAGAATGGTACCTTTGGGGATCATTACATGGAGGTTGAATATGACCTCTCGGATGTCATGTTTATCGCTACGGCCAATAGTTTGCACAGTATCGCGCGGCCTCTTCTCGATCGGATGGAAGTTATTCGGATTGAAGGATATACCGAAGACGAAAAGGTGAATATTGCGCAAAAATACCTTGTAAATAAGCAGGTTAAAGCCCATGGCCTTGATCCTGCAAGGGTGACTTTTGATGACGATGCCATTTACCGGATTATCCGGAATTTTACCCGTGAAGCCGGGGTGAGAAACCTTGAACGGGAAGTGGCTAACATTTGTAGAAAAGTTGCGCGCCAGGTGGTTATGTCCAAGGACAAAAAAGAAAAATTTGTCATTGATGGCGAATCCGTCCGTAACTATCTTGGCGTACATCGCTACGAATATGGCGTCAAAGAGGAAGAAAGTTCCGTTGGGCTGGTCACCGGCTTGGCCTGGACGGAAGTGGGAGGGGAACTCCTCACTATCGAAACAACCATTTTGCCCGGCAACGGGAAGCTTACGGTTACGGGCAAGCTCGGTGAAGTTATGCAGGAATCCGCGAAGGCCGCATTGAGTTACATTCGGTCGCGATGGCAGGAATTGCATTTGGAAAAAGACTTCTACCATAAGATAGATATTCATATCCATGTGCCTGAAGGTGCTATCCCGAAGGATGGTCCCTCTGCCGGCATTACCATGGCTACGGCCCTGGCGTCTGCATTGACGGAACGTCCTGTTGATCGTAACCTGGCGATGACCGGTGAAATCACTTTGCGGGGTAGGGTGCTGCCCATTGGCGGCTTGAAGGAAAAGCTGCTGGCAGCAAAAAGGGCTGGGTTGAAGCGTATCCTGATCCCTGTTGATAATAAAAAGAACCTTGAGGAGGTTCCGGAAGTTATCTTGGCTGCTTTGGAAATCATTCCTGTGTCACATATGGACGAAGTGCTTGAGCAGTCACTTAAATTTTCCTCTTCTATAGGGGGTGGTTCCGCAAAAAAAGAGCAGGTACTTGGTACCGATGGACCAGTTTGTCATTAGGAAAAAAGTTAAAATAATTCCTTGACACTCTTTTTCCAGTTCTGATATAAGTATCGCACTTTCAGCGGCACCAAATCTTTCAATCAAAAGTGGAGGTATATTGTGACCAAAGCCGATCTTGTTAATGCGATGGCTGAAAAAGCCGGTATGAGCAAAGCAGATACTGAAAAAGCCATTAAGGCTTTTACGGATGTTATCACTGAAGCTCTGAAAGCTGGCGATAAAGTAGCGCTGGTTGGTTTCGGTACTTTCAGTGTTGGTGAACGTGCTGCGCGCGTTGGTCAGAATCCCCAGACCGGCGAAAAAATGGATATTCCTGCTGCCAAGGTTCCTAAATTCAAGCCTGGTAAAGCACTCAAGGATTCCGTTAACTAAGTACGGAAGACCACAAACTGATTGAAGATTTAAAGGGGAAACGCCCTAGTCGCGGATCTGTTAAGTAAATTTTCGGGCTAAAAAGTGTTTCCTTTTTTAATGTGTAAAAAAGGGGGCTGTAGTAGAGTCGGTTACAACGCCGGCCTGTCACGCCGGAGGTCGCGGGTTCGAGTCCCGTCAGCCCCGCCATATCATTCGGGCGAATAGCTCAGCTGGGAGAGCATCGGCCTTACAAGCCGAGGGTCACAGGTTCGATCCCTGTTTCGCCCACCATATTTTAACGGCGCTACTGGCGTCTGAGCAACACTCGGGGGCTGTAGTAGAGTCGGTTACAACGCCGGCCTGTCACGCCGGAGGTCGCGGGTTCGAGTCCCGTCAGCCCCGCCATTGTTTTACATAAATGGCATCGCAAATGCGATGCTTTATGATTGCAAATCAGTGTCGAATGCGGTTATATTCTCGCTAAGATTACTGAACGTAGTGGGCGAATAGCTCAGCTGGGAGAGCATCGGCCTTACAAGCCGAGGGTCACAGGTTCGATCCCTGTTTCGCCCACCATATTTTAACGGCGCTACTGGCGTCTGAGAACACCGGGGGCTGTAGTAGAGTCGGTTACAACGCCGGCCTGTCACGCCGGAGGTCGCGGGTTCGAGTCCCGTCAGCCCCGCCATTGAATCATTAAAAGGTATCGCTCATCGCGATGCCTTTTTTTTGTTTTTGGCTTTATATTTCATACTTCGCCACCTGTGGTAAACTTTTTATCACTATGGCATTGTTTGTCTGCAAAGTCGGCACTCCGGACGGACGGGTTCTGCAAAGATACTGCAAAGCCCGTAACCGGTTTGAACTTCAGGAAAGTCTGGAGGAGGAGGGGTATTACGTTTTTAAAATAAGACGTGCTTTTTTTTCACTTTCCTTTTTCACCGACAGAGGTCAAAAATCCTGGTCATCGCATCGGTTTCTGCTCTTTAATCAGGAATTGCTTGCATTGCTTAAGTCCGGCATGCCCATCCTTGATATCCTCGATTCTCTGGTCCAGGAAAACGATTCTTCTTCTACCAAAGCTGTCCTTCTCGAGATAAAAGAAGCTGTCCAGGGTGGCGCTTCCTTGTCTGAAGCCTTTTCTGCTTTTCCTCAGTTTTTCCCCCGGTTGTATGTATCCACAATTGCCTCTGGCGAAAAGACCGGAGACTTACCACAAACTATTTTACGTTATCTGGATTATCAGAAACGCTTTGCCCGTGTTCGGGAACGTCTCAAATCCGCAGCTTTTTATCCCCTTTTCCTCTTGGCCGCCACCGTTGGCGTGTTGTTATTCATGATCTTTTTCGTTATCCCCAGTTTCATGCAGATCTATGCCGATGCGCAGGTCTCATTGCCATTGCTCACCAGAATGGTTTTGGGCGTATCAGCTTTTTTTGCTCGCTGGTGGTTTTTTATTATCATTTTTTCAGGTCTTTCTGTTTTGGGATTACGTAGGTTTTTCAAAACGCCTAATGGTCGGCTGTTTTTGGATATGGCTCTCATTAGGATACCGATTGTTGGCATATTGTTCCGATTGAGTGGAATGGTCAATTTTTGCAGAACCACCGCAACTATCCTGGCCAGTGGTTTACCTCTTGTTGAAGCTATGACGCTTGCTTGCGGAGTACTTAACAACGTCGTCCTTCAGAAGGGAATTACCAACGTTGTTTCGTCGGTCAGTGAAGGTGATACCCTTGGCAATGCTTTAGATAGCAGTCGTTTATTTCCTACGGTTGCCTTGCGCATGATAGCCACCGGCGAAAAAACAGGTACTTTGCCTCAAATGTTTGAGGAAGTCTCGGAATACTATGAAGCAGATATAGA
Organism: Pelobacter sp. UBA5610; assembly: GCA_002424645.1. Lineage (GTDB taxonomy): Bacteria > Desulfobacterota > Desulfuromonadia > Desulfuromonadales > Syntrophotaleaceae > Syntrophotalea. Next base: position 29,370 of record DIKU01000103.1, read on the forward strand.
TTCCCGGCTAGATAGGTTGGCTAGTCTTGCCGAACCACTCATTTTGCTGTTTGTTGGACTCGTCATAGGTGGGATTGTAGTGGCTATTTATTTACCGATCTTCCAACTGGCCGGTACCGTCCGTTAGCTCATTGGGAGTTTTTGCATGTCATATCGATGGTTAAAACTTGGAGAATTGCTTGTCGAGTCAGGAGCCATTGCTCCTGGTCAGACCGAAATTATCCTCGGTCGGATGAAAACTCTGGGTTTGCGGTTCGGTGAAACCGGTATCGAACTTGGGTTTTATGATGAAGATGTTCTGGCACAGGCTCTGGCCAGGCAATTCGGCCTTGATTATGTCGATTTGGGAACGCATGCTCCCGAACCCATAGAAGGCCTGCCAGAGGATCTTGCTGTTCGTTTTGGTGTTATTCCGATCCAGCGGACCGATGGTGGATTGATCGTTGCTACGTCCGATCCCACAGACATTATTCGACTTGATCAACTCGAATGGGCGGTTGGTTCTGCCATCATTTTAATGGTTGCAGCAAAGAGCCATATTCAGCGTATGACAACAGGCAGCCATGCCGTAACGGGGGAGGTTTTGGAAAGTACCCTCGAAAAGTTTCGCGGGACGACCGCATCGAAAGGCAGGGAAGATAAAGATCTCCTGGTTTCTGATATTGCAGAGACGGAGCACAGTCCGGTTATCAAATTGATAGATACAACTCTGGTGGATGCGTTGAACAAGCGAGCCAGTGACATTCACATTGAATCAGGGCCTGATGGTGTGCAGATCAAATATCGCATCGATGGCGTTTTGTCGCGAGCTATGGAACCTCTTGACAACCGGTTTCAGGGGCCGATTATTTCGCGCGTGAAAGTCATGAGTGAACTTGATATATCCGAGCGACGAATCCCTCAGGATGGAAGGTTTAAGGTACGCGTGGGGGGCAGACCGATCGATTTTCGGGTATCCATCCTTCCCAGTAGCTTCGGCGAGGATGCCGTCATCAGGATTCTTGATAAGGGCAGTATTGCGGCGGATCTCAAAGGGTTGAGCCTCGAATCTTTGGGTTTCAATGAACGGGAAATTCAACGATTTCGCAGGCAGATCAGGTCTCCGTATGGAATGATACTGGTCACCGGTCCTACCGGAAGCGGAAAAACAACGACTTTGTATGCCGCGCTGGCGGAAATCCATACAGAACAGGAAAAGATAATTACCAT
>DIKU01000077.1 GCA_002424645.1 Pelobacter sp. UBA5610
ACCAACCGTGCCGGTGGACTGGAAGGTGGTATGACCAATGGCGCTCCTATTGTTGTGCGGGGTGCCATGAAGCCGATACCGACGCTCTATCAGCCATTGCAGACCGTTGATTTGCGGACCAAGGATGCTTTTGCCGCCGTCGTGGAAAGGTCTGATGTCTGTGCGGTGCCTGCTGCCGCTGTTGTGGCCGAGGCCGCCGTTGCCATAGAGATGGCCCAGGCAATGCTTGAAAAATTTGGTGGCGATGCCATGCAGGAAATCAAACAGAATGTGCGGGCCTATTGCGATTATGTGCAGAATTTTTAAAATAGTATCTGCCTTGTCGATATCGGGTTTTTCTGTTGCCACGAACGATGGAAAATCCAGCCAGGTGCTGGCAGGTGCAGGCCTCTAAGTGAATCGTTGGTTCCGGGGAACACGCGCGTATGCGCGTGTCCTTGCGTATGGCCATCATGACAAGTATGGGTGAAGGTTGAAGCTCTAACTGGATTTATTTGTAGGATTCGATGTAATGGAATTGAAAAGGATGATTGTTGGACTGGGAGAAAGAAGCTACCCTATATGGATTGGTGGGGGCATCCTTAGCCGACTGCCAGAAGCTTTGCAGGAAGTGAAATTTCCACGCAAAGTCGCCATTGTCACCAATCCTGTGGTGCAGGCTTTATATGGTTCCTCGATTGCCGGGTCACTGAACGATGCTGGCTACGAAACCCATTTCATCGTTTTGCCCGATGGAGAAGAGCATAAAACCTGGTCAACCTTGCAGACCATATTTGATGCTCTTATCGCTCAAGGGTTTGATCGCCATTGTGGTCTTATAGCTTTAGGTGGCGGGGTTACTGGTGATATGGCAGGTTTTGCTGCGGCCACGTTTTTGCGTGGTATCCCATATGTACAGGTGCCTACAACCTTGCTGGCACAGGTGGATAGCTCTATCGGTGGCAAGACAGCTATCAATCATCCCCAAGGCAAAAATCTTATTGGTTCGTTTTACCAGCCGTGCCATGTTCATATTGATGTCGAAACATTGAAAAGCCTTGATGCCCGGGAGTTTTCCACCGGCATGGCCGAAGTTGTGAAATATGGAATCATACGCGATAAAGAGTTTTTTGACTGGCTGTTAAAACATCGGCAAGAGTTACAAAGCCGTGACTCAGAGACCCTGATTCGTGCGGTAAAGAAGTCTTGCCAAATTAAAGCGGATATTGTAGAAGTTGACGAAAAAGAAGGTGGCCTGAGGGCTATTCTCAATTTTGGCCATACATTCGGCCATGCTGTTGAAACCCTGTCCGGCTATAATACCTTCCGGCACGGTGAGGCTGTAGCTGTTGGTATGATGGTGGTAGCTTCTATTTCTCACCGTATGGAACTTTGCTCTGCGGATGATGTTTCAGCCATCCGAAATCTTTTGCAGGCCTTTGATCTTCCGGTTACTCCTCCGCTTTATCCTCTTGATGCCTACCTTGATGCTATGATGCGCGACAAGAAAGTACAAAAAGGTACCTTGCGTCTGGTTTTGAATAAAGGGATAGGGGATTGTCTGGTGCAGGAGATCGCAGACCCGGCGGTGTTGTTTGCCGAGGCATTGAACGATATTTAACACCGGTGCAGGTGGATTTATGACAAAGGAAGAGGCACAGCGGCTTTTAGGCAAAATCGCGGGATACCTGGAAATTCTCCGTAAAGATCCGCATTCTACGACATTTGTTCCGCTCAGCGACGCTTACCTGAGTCTTGGCATGTTGGAAGAGGCTCTTTCCGTTGCCCGTCAGGGGATAGAGGCTTTGCCCTTCTTTGGTCCCGGGTATGTGGTGCTTGGCCGAGCGCAAATGCAATGTGGCGAGTTGGATCGTGCGGCACATTCTTTTCGCAAAGCACTTGAGGTGGATACCGAAAGTATTGCCGCACTCAAAAATCTGGCGAAGTTATGCGTACTCCGTGGTGATAGGGAACAAGCTTGCAGTCTTCTTGCTCGTGCTGTTGAAATTTCACCGGATGACCCGGTTATCGCAAATCTTCACCGTTCCCTGCAGCCACTCGCTGTGGACGTTGTTTCATCCGAAGTGGATGAAGAGGAGATTGGGTCCGGTACCGCAAGTGAGCCCCTTTTCGCTACTGTGACGGTTGCCGATCTTTATGTCCAACAGGGATATTTTGATAAGGCACTGGTTATTTACCGGGAATTGCTTGAAGCGCAACCTGATGACGATTCAGTGAGAGACCGTCTGGCCAGAGTTGAAGCCTTGCTGGCTGAACAATCGGCAGCGTCGACGGCGGTTTTTCCATCGGAGACGACCAAAACGATTGTCGAAGATGTTATGCCGGAGTCGCCATGTGATGTTGTCGCTGTATTGCAGCGTTGGTTGACAGCCATCCAGGCAAGGAGGGAGCATGTTCAAAAGCATTTTGCAGGACATTGTTGATCAGTCCGGTGGCGGGATCAGTTCGACGTTGATGGGTTATGATGGCATTGCTATCGATCAGTACGAAAAGCCTTGCGAAGATATTGATCTTCAATTGGTCGCTGTGGAATACGCCAATGTTCTGAAGGAAGTCAAAAAGACTGTTCAAATTCTTGAAACGGGGGAGATGGAAGAGGTCGCTATTCGCACCGAACGGTTCACCGTCTTGATCCGTGCCCTGACCGATGATTATTTCGTTACATTGACTTTGCGGCGCGATGGCAATTTTGGCAAGGCCCGTTATCTGCTCGCGAAAGAATCATACCGCCTTCGTGAGGCATTAGCATGACTTCTGCCCGTGTGAGCATCCTGGTGCTTCAGGGTCCCAACCTCAATCTGCTTGGCACACGCGAACCCGATGTCTATGGCAGTGAAACTCTGGATGATATTCATAGCGGCCTGCTTCTTGTTGCACATGAGTCAGGTGTGGATCTGGCCTTCTATCAATCCAATCACGAGGGGCAGCTTATCGATCGTATTCATCAGGCTCGGATCGATGGAGTCGATGGGATTATCATCAATCCTGCAGGCTATACGCATACCAGTGTAGCATTGCGAGATGCTCTGGTGGCGGTTCAAATCCCTACTGTCGAGGTCCATCTTTCCAATATCCACTCTCGCGAATCTTTTCGTCAGCATTCCTATGTTGCGCCTGTAGCACTTGCCCAGATTTGTGGATTTGGCGCTGCTGGCTATGAACTGGCCCTGCGAGGTCTTTGTTCCCGGCTTTGCCACAAATATTGAGTGTAAAACAAATTTATGGTAAATTTCAGGGTCGAAAACTTACGCCAAATGCTTCGGCAGAACAATATTGATGCCGTTCTGTTCACCGATTTGCCGAGCTTGCGTTACTTCTGCGGCTTTACAGGGTCGGATGGTGCTTTGCTGGTAACGGATGAAGTCGTTGCGTTTCTCACCGATTCCCGGTATACCTGCCAAGCCCATCAGGAAGTGACCGCCGACCGTATTGTACAGCACCAAGGCAAAACAGAAGGGATAGCTGTTCTACTGGCTGAAGTTGGTGCGCATACTATCGGATTTGATGGCGCAAGTCTCAGTTACGCCAGTTTTGAAGATTTGCGCGTGAAGTGTCCCGCCGACTGTGATTGGCGGCCCTTGCCCAAAGCCTTTAAAGGGCTGCGTGGCATCAAGCAGCCGGGTGAAATTGCAATCATGAAGCAGGCGGCGCAAATCGCTGCCGAGGCTTTTGATGAGATCCGTTGTCAAATCATTCCCGGGGCAGTGGAACGGGATCTTGCTCTCGCCCTTGAGATTGCCATGCGGCGCAGGGGCGCCGAGGAAAAGTCGTTTCCGTTTATTGTGGCGTCAGGTGAGCGAGGTGCTCTCCCACATGGTGTGGCAAGCGACCGTCGCCTCAAAGACGGTGAATTGGTAACGTTCGATTTTGGTGCCCGCTGGCAGGGATATTGTTCCGATGAAACCGTGACTTTGGCATTGGGGAACGTGTCGTCACGCCTGCGGGAAGTTTACGATGTTGTGTTTGAAGCTCAGCAGTTAGCCCTGGCTGCCATCAGGCCTGGCGTATCTCTTATGGATATTGATGAAACCGCCCGTGCATATATTGCTGGTCGGGGTTTTGGTGAATATTTCGGCCATGGTCTCGGGCACGGTGTTGGCCTGGAAGTTCATGAGTTCCCTGTCGTGTCAGGGCGTTCTGAAGATAGGGCCGTGGAAGGCATGGTTTTTACTGTTGAACCTGGGATTTATATTCCTGATTTGGGCGGAGTGCGGTTGGAGGACACCATACTGGTAACCGCAGGAGGTTATGAACGCCTTACTTCCATTCCTAAACAATTTTCTTCTATTCTGGCGTGAGACGTATCTAGACGAAACGGCTGCAAGGGCAGGGAGGAATAACCATCCTGCGGTCGTCAATACTTTTCATTTGGTGCAAGGAGGCTAGTCCTTATGGATATTAAAGACCTGAGAACTCTGATCAAAATCGTAACTACGACCGATATCAGTGAATTTGAGTGGGAACAGGGAGAAGAACGAATTGTTATCCGTCGCGGCCAGGTTGTTGCTGCCGCACCGGCTGTGGCTGCAGCTCCTGTAGTTATGAGTGCACCTGTTGCGTCTGCAGTGGCAGCGCCTGTTGCCGCGGTCGCCGCCGCAGAAACGGTGGATGAAGGCTTTGAAACCATCGAATCTCCCATTGTCGGAACTTTTTACCGGGCACCCTCGCCCGATTCGGACAACTATGTTGAAGTTGGCACCGTTGTCGAAAAAGGTCAAACCCTCTGTATTATTGAGGCCATGAAACTCATGAATGAAGTTGAGGCCGACTTTAAATGCAGGATTGTCAAAATCCTCAAGGAAAATGCCCAACCTGTCGAATATGGGGATCCGTTGTTTCTGGTTGAGCCCATATAAATCGGAAGCCCGTTCGTGCCCCCGTGGGCTCCGGTCTGTTTCCCCCGTCAGCAGTGTTGCCGCCGTCGCAAGTGCTGCACGATATTTCGATCAGACCGGTTTAAAGCCGCACGTAGGGCAGCCTCTAGGTTATCCGCCCCGGCGGGCGGATCGCATCAGGAGTCGTTATTCCCATGTTTCACAAGATACTCATTGCCAATCGTGGCGAAATCGCCCTGCGTATTATCCGCGCCTGCAAGGAGCTGGGCATTAAAACCGTTGCGGTGCATTCCGATGTGGATGCCGAGTCCCTGCATGTCAAAATGGCGGATGAAAGCATCTGTATAGGGCCGGCACCCAGCGCGGCAAGCTATCTCAATATCAAGGCCATCATCAGTGCCGCTGAGGTTTCCGATGCCGAGGCGATTCATCCCGGATACGGGTTCCTCGCCGAAAACGCTGAATTCGCGGAGATTTGCGAAGAATGTGGTATCACCTTTATCGGACCTTCGCCGGAAAATATGCGACTGATGGGCGATAAGATCAGCGCCCGTCAAACCGTTACCAAGGCCGGAGTCCCTATCTTGCCAGGCACCACCGAGGGGGTTCCCACTGTCGAAAAGGCTCGCCAGATCGCGGATGGTATCGGTTATCCGGTAATTATCAAAGCCACGGCCGGTGGTGGCGGACGTGGTATGAAGGTGGTTCACTCTCCGGCGTCCCTGGCGAATGCCTTTGCTGCCGCGCGTTCCGAAGCTCAGGCTGGTTTTGGTAACCCGGAAGTTTATATCGAAAAATATTGTCAAAATCCGCGCCACGTTGAGGTGCAGATCCTGGCAGACAAGCATGGCAATGTCATTCACCTCGGTGAACGCGATTGCTCTATACAACGGCGCCATCAGAAGCTCCTTGAAGAGGCCCCTTGTCCCGTATTGACGGAAGAACAGCGCAAACGCATGGGCGATTGTGCCGTGGCAGCAGCCAAATCCTGCAATTATTCCAGTGTTGGAACCATGGAGTTTTTGCTCGATAGCAACGGTGATTTTTATTTCATGGAAATGAATACCCGTGTGCAGGTTGAGCACCCGGTTACCGAGATGGTTACCGGTGTCGATATCATCAAGGAGCAGATTCGTTCTGCCGCTGGGCTGCCTCTGAGGTACAAACAATCGGATATCCAGATCAAAGGCCACGCCATAGAATGTCGGATCAACGCCGAGCATCCCTTCAAATTTACTCCATCCCCTGGAAAAATTGAGGGGTACCATACTCCTGGTGGACTGGGTGTGCGCGTGGACAGTGCCGTCTACGATCAATACACGGTTTTGCCCCACTACGACTCCATGGTGGCCAAACTGATCGTGCATGCCGATACACGCGAAGAAGCCATCCAGCGCATGGGCCGGGCTCTCGATGAGTATATTATCGGCGGAATTCGCACAAGCATTCAGCTGCACAAACGCATTATGCAAAACAAGGAATTCAAAGAAGGTGCGGTAAATACCAGTTTCATGGACAATCTGGTATTTTGATCCGTTCAATACACATTTGAGTAAGATTTTTCAGATAGACTGGCGCGGGCCGGGCGGCTTGCCCGGCCCGCGCTGTTTTTAAAAGACTATTTGATAGGGGGCTTATATGCGTTTTGTTTTCGTGATTATGGTATTGCTGTTGCTGGCATGGCAACCTGCAGCAGCGCAACCCCCTATGGAAGAAGATGTTCCATCCTCCCCCATTGTGCTGACCTTGCCGGAGGCCCTGCGTCTGGCACTGGAGCGCAACCTTGATCTGCAGGCTCAGCAGTATGATACGCGGGCCAGTGACAGCGAGATTAATAAGGCCTACGGACTGTACGATCCCACTCTGGCATTGGAAGTTGCCGAAGGCGAAAGCCGCCAACGGCTCAATCTGCAGTTTTACAGCGCTCAATCGAAAGAGCGTTACCGACGCTTTAATCTGGGGATCACCCAAACGTTGCCTACGGGTGCCGATCTGAATCTCGAATTCATCAACCTGCGCTCGGACCAGGAGCCGTCACCCGGACTTAATCCATCCTATGAGAGTGCGCTTACTTTCAGCCTTACCCAGCCACTGCTCAAAGGTTTCGGCAGTACGGTAACCGAACAGGATATCCTGTTCGCGATCAAAGGGCGTGATATAGCCATTGAAGATCTGCGCGAAAGCGCTTTTTTAACTTTGGCCGATACACGTGACGCCTATTTTGAAGTACTGCGATTGCGTGATAATCTGCGCTACCGTCAAGCATCTGTGGCTCTGGCCGCCACTCTGCTCAAGGAAAACCGCGCGAGGGTCAAGGCCGGGGTGTTGGCCAGAGTCGATGAGCTTGAAGCCGAATTCGGACTTAAGCAGCGCGAGCGGGATCTTCTGGATGCTGAACGCGAGTATCAGGATGGTCTTGATAGCATTGCATTGCTGTTAAACATACGGGGCGAGATTTTTCTCGCCGATGATCCGGTTGGTATTCCAGAAGTCGAGGCCGATCTGTCCGACGGTTACCGGCAGGCCCTTGTCAAGCGTCCTGATGTGCAAAGACGTCTGCGAAACATCGAGCGACTTGAATTGCAAAGCCGGATTGCCCGCAATGCCCTGTTGCCGGCTTTGGATCTGGCAGCCAGCTATGGGCACGCAGGTCTTGGTCAGGACTACAGCAATGATCTAGACGATCTGGGTTCCGACCGGTTTCGCAACTGGGAAATCGGCCTGACTCTATCCTATCCTTTGGGCAATCGCGAGGCCCGGCACGAATATCGACGCAGTGAATTCGAACGCAAGGGGCGGCAGGCTCAACTTGGACAATTGAAAAATCAGGTGCATACCGAGGTTCAGGCCGCTATACGGTTGCTGTCGGTAAGTCGCAAGAAAATAGATGTTACCGCCAGCGGAATGGCTTTTGCCGAGGAAAAGTTGCGGACCCTGCTCAAGCGTAAAGAGGTTGGACTGGCGACTACCCGCCAGGTGTTGGAAGGGGAGGAGGATTATGCCCTGGCCCAGACGGACCACGCCGCTGCCTTGTCCGACTACAATAAGTCCGTAACCGAATATTACAAAGTTACCGGACGCTTGCTGGAGGAAGAACACATACGTTTCGTCGGTGACTTTGATAACGAATCACAGTCTCTGCTTGGCCTGGAACCATGATTTTAAAGGTTGGTCACATCGCTTACGCCAACTGCGCGCCTTTTTTTCATTATCTCAAAGAAGTCGGGTTTTGCGGTCATGTTCAAGCAGGCGTTCCGTCTGATTTAAATACAATGCTTGCACAAGGCAAGATCGATCTGAGTCCCTCTTCGACCTTTGAATACGGGCGTAATTGGCATAATTATAGTTTGCTTCCGGACCTCTCCATCAGTTCCTGCGGACCGGTCCAAAGTGTTTTGCTTTTTGCATCGAGGCCGCTGGAAAATCTCGCCGCCGTGCCTGTTGCCCTGACCGGTGAATCAGCCACTTCCATCAATCTGTTGCGCCTGTTGTGTGTGGAATTCTACGGGTTTCAATTGTGCGAAAAGTCCTGCGACGAGCAATCGGTCGAGGAAATTATTTCCGCAGGTGGGTGTGGCCTGCTCATTGGGGATCGTGCTCTTAAAGCTTCCATGCAAATAGATGCCCCTTATGTTTATGACCTGGGCGAACTTTGGTGGCAACATACCGGATTGCCGTTTGTGTTTGCCATGTGGATGATTCATCGCGATGCCATCAAGCACAAATCGCAAGAGTTGTCCGTCTTTAATTTGCAATTACAAAAGTCCCTTGATCGTGCCTTATCCGATCTGGATGGGCTTGCCAGTCAACGACATGAAGCCGCCTGGATGGGGCAAGAGCGACTCGTTACCTATTGGCGTAGCATGTCATACCGGTTTACCGATCAGCATAGGCAGGGACTGCAACGCTTTTTTCAATTAGCCGTCAAACATCAAATCCTGAACGAAATACCTCAACTGAATTTTTTTCAAAGAGGCCTTTTGAGTTGACGCTTGGGTCCGAATCCACTAATATTGGTCACCATTTCACAAACAAGCCCGGGTGGCGGAACTGGTAGACGCAAGGGACTTAAAATCCCTAGTTACCTGGTAACGTGCCGGTTCGATTCCGGCCCCAGGCACCATTTAAAATCAAATAGTTAGAGAAGATTATTTCTGATTTGCTTCGGTAGGAAATAAGGA
>DIKU01000162.1:0-872 GCA_002424645.1 Pelobacter sp. UBA5610
AGGGACTTAAAATCCCTCGGCCGTATGGCTGTACGAGTTCGATTCTCGTCCCGGGTACCAAATGCACACAGGGACTCAGCTATTTTAGCCGAGTCCCTGTTTTTGTATGACTATAATGTGCGAAAGCAGGAAACCAATGGGATCATCGGGATCTTCGCTTCTCATAACCCATGTCTTTTGAATATTTCAGATAAGCGGATCCTTGCTTTCCTTACCGGGTAAAATATCCTTATAAATAAGAACCGCTGTGGTTCAGACAGAGGGACGTCGCTTCTTTTGACTGACCTGGGAATAGGACGCTTTGTCAGGGCCTTTCCGGATGTCGAGGTATCGATGCGAGCGCTGTTAATCGTTGCCGATGTATTGCTGGTGGGTTTGCTGTTGTTTGGCGGGTGTGCTAAGGCCATGGGCGCCGAAAACCGGTTTGTCAGTTTTTATGCGGGGCGTGCCTGTTATGACTCCCTGAGAGACATCTTGTCTGACAGGGATTATGCCGGTTCTTACGTTACTGCTGTGGCTGCCGGTATGGATCTGACCGGCTATAAGCACTACCTGGGTGTGGAAGGGGAAGGGCAGGTCGTGAAACACTGGGGGGATCAGGACCACTTTGAATTCAATGCGCTGCTGGTGTTGCGTTGGTTGCCTTTTCCCTGGGATCGTTATCTGAACACGAGTTTTGCGGTGGGTGAAGGTCTGTCTTACGCCACGGATGATCCGGAACTTGAAGTTGAAAAACATGATCGCACCGCGCGGTTGCTTAACTACCTGATGTTCGAATTGGCATTTGGGGTGCCTCAGCAGCCGCCATGGACAATGTTTATCCGGGTGCATCACCGCTCCGGAGTGTTCGGTCTTTTCGATGGAGTCAGCGG
>DIKU01000162.1:1003-5215 GCA_002424645.1 Pelobacter sp. UBA5610
TCGACTGTCCTATAAAAATAAAGGCTTAGCCGATACCGGCTAAGCCTTTGGTTTTATGGACTGTCGTGAACGTCCCTAATTGGTCAGGGCCTGGATGGGAGCGGGGATTTTTCCACCGCGGCCAATGAAGACTTCGGAACTGAAATTATGTACCGGCATGACCGGTGCGGTGCCGAGCAGGCCGCCGAATTCGATCATGTCTCCCACCTTGGTGCCCGGTGCTGGGATGATACGCACGGCGGTGGTTTTTTTATTGATCATGCCGATGGCCATTTCATCGGCGATGATGGCTGAAATGGTGGCAGGTGAGGTATCGCCCGGCACGGCGATCATGTCCAGGCCGACGGAGCAGACACAGGTCATGGCTTCCAGCTTGTCCAGCGAGAGGGAACCACGTTGCACCGCCCGGATCATGCCTTCGTCCTCGCTTACCGGAATGAACGCACCACTGAGTCCGCCCACGGATGACGAAGCCATGGCCCCACCTTTTTTGACGGCGTCGTTAAGCAGGGCCAGGGCCGCAGTAGTGCCATGCGTGCCGCAGCTTTCCAGCCCCATCGCTTCCAGAATAGCCGCCACGCTGTCGCCGACGGCCGGAGTGGGGGCCAAGGACAGGTCGAGTACGCCGAACTGGGCATTGAGGCGACGGGCCACTTCCTTGCCAACCATTTCACCCATACGGGTGATCTTGAAAGCGGTCTTTTTAATGCATTCCGAGATGTCCCCCAGGTCGGGGTTCTGGAGTGAACGCACCGCCGAATTGACCACCCCCGGGCCGCTGACGCCGACATTGATCACGCAGTCCGGCTCACCGATACCATGGAAGGCCCCGGCCATGAAGGGATTGTCATCGGGCGCGTTGGCAAACACCACCAGCTTCGCACAGCCGATGCCTGCACGATCACCGGTCAGCTCCGCAGTCCGCTTGATAATGTGCCCCATCATGGCTACGGCATCCATGTTGATGCCGGCCTTGGTGGTTGCCACGTTGATCGAGGAACAGACCTTTTTGGTCGTAGCCAGAGCTTGCGGAATGGAGTTGATGAGCTTCAGATCGCCGGGGGTCATGCCCTTTTGTACCAGGGCACTGAAACCACCGATAAAATCGATCCCCGCTTCTTGCGCTGCCCGATCCAGGGTTTCCGCCACGGAACAATAATCGTCGACATGGCAACTCTCAGCTACGATGGCGATGGGGGTGACGGAAATTCGCTTGTTGATGATGGGAATACCATACAGGTTCTGGATGTCCTCGGTGGTCTTGACCAGATTTTCGGCGCAGCGCAGGATGCGGGTATAGATATTCTCGTTGAATACCTTGATATCAGGGTGGCTGCAACCGCGCAGGTTGATGCCCATGGTGACCGTCCTGATATCCAGGTGTTCATTGGTCACCATGTTGATGGTTTCAAGGATCTCTTCCGGATGGATAAGCATGGATGAGCCTCCCTAGATTCTGTGCATGAAGCGGAAAACATCTTCATGTTGTACGATAACCTGTACGCCCAGTTCTTTGCCGATAGCGGACATGGCTTCCTGGAAGGCCGACAGGTCAACATTTTCCCCTTTGACTTCGGCCAGCATGATCATGGTGAACAGGTCATTCATGATGGTTTGCCGGATGTCCGCTATATTGACACTGTGTTCGGCCATGACACGGCTTATTCCCGCCACGATACCTACTCTGTCCAGACCGATGACTGTGATAACAAAACGACTCGATGACATGCGTTTCCCTTTGTTTAATATTTAAGAAATTAGGAGCAATGTGCGTGACAACAATTTTGAATCGTGGCGACTTCTTCACCTGCCGAAGAATAGCAGATCCATTGGAGATTGTACAAGCCGTCGCACCTCAGGCTTTTGCCGGGCGTATTCTGACATAAACGATATGGAAGGCACAAGTTATCAGAGCGTATTTTGTTTATCAAGTTACGATATTTTCACGGTTTGGGATCGATTTTACCGGAGAGGGAGCGGCCGATTTTTCTTCACCCGAGTCCTTTACTCTTGGGCTAATTAAATCACAATAGAGTAAGGACGTTGTCGGCGATCATAGAGTGGTAACGGATTTCAAGTGTCTTCCCACGGCAAAGGAACGCGCTATGCCTGACCTCAACTCTTTCCCATATCGTGTGCTTACTTGTTGTGTGATTTTTTTCTGGCTGGTCATGGCGGGTGGTTGTTCTCCACTCGAAAACCCTCAGCGCAAAAACCTGCCGCCCTATGATCTGCATGTCCGATTGCCGCATCAAAAGATCGCTGTCTTGGCCTACTCCGCAAATCGGACCGATCTGCTGGAATTGCCTGCGGAAAGCCGTCCCGCCGGAGCTATTCACGGGGCTGGTGAGGGGTTTGTTGCGGTACTTTCCGGTTTTGGGGGAGGCTCTTGCAGCGGTGCCGGGTGCGGGGTTGTCGCTTTGGCCATTTTAGCTGTTGGGGTGGTGGGCGGTTTGGTGGGAGCGGTTGCAGGTGCAGTGGGGACCCCTGCCAAGGGGGAGGTTCGTAACATGGAGGTCATGCTTGGTGCAGCTCTGGTTGACGCAGCCCATGGAGAGCTAGCACAAAAACTACGGACAGAAGCCCTCCTTCACAACTTTGATAACCTTCACATCGTTACCACCATCAACCCTGAACGTGAAACGGCAGCGAACTATCCAACTATCCGGCAACTCGGCTATGACAGTGTGCTTGAGTTGATGGTGACCAGGATCGAATTCGTCGGGGAAAAGGGCAAAGATCCTGAGCTGACCCTGAACCTGGAAGTGAAGGCGAGTTTTGTCGAATTGAATAGTCCTGAAAAACCTTATCAGCGGATGTTTCGCTATGCCAGTCGTCCTGCCCGTTTTTCCTGGTGGGTGACACCGGATCAGACCAAAACTCGTCAAGTCTTCGACAACGGTCTGGCTTTGCTGGCGAGACAGATATTTCAAGGGGTGTTTGTCTATTTTGAAACTCCACGGAAATAGTGTCTCTAACCTATTGAATGGGTATCCATTACATGACTTTTCGGGGAGTTTGCAAAAACTTGCGGGAAATGCTACCAGGCAATGTGCTGGCTTTGGGGATGGTCAGTCTGTTTACGGATTTTTCCAGTGAGATGATCTACCCGTTGCTGCCGACATTTTTTACCGGGCTGGTGTCTCCCACCGTTGCGGCGGTATATATCGGGGTCATGGACGGGGTTGCCGATAGTGCCGCGAGCCTCTTGAAAGTCGCAAGTGGACACCTGAGTGATCGCTCGGGGCGTCGCAAGTTACTGGCTTTGGGTGGCTACGGACTGTCAACCGTGGCGCGACCGCTGATGGCGATAGCGGTTACGGGCTGGCAGGTGGTGGGGTTTCGGTTTCTGGACCGCATCGGCAAGGGCGTTCGGACTGCGCCCCGTGATGCCCTTATCGGTCGGTCCGTCGAGGGGGCGCGGCGTAGTCTGGCCTTCAGTTTCCATCGCATGATGGATCATGCCGGCGCGGTTGCGGGGCCGTTGGTGGCCATCGCTTTTTTATCCGCATTTTTAGGGCATGCCCTGCTGTGGCAGAAAGGAGATGGCGTCGCCACCGCTGAACAGATGCATGTTTTGCGCTGGCTGTTTGCTCTGGCTCTGTTGCCAGGGTTGGCATCCATACTGATCCTGCAATTCGGGGTGCGCGAGGTGGAAAACGGAGTCTCTCTCCCGACCACAGGCAAGGCAGCGGTGACTGCCACGGCACCCGAAGCGAAATGGTCTTCCCGCATTAAACTTTACCTGACCGCCTTTACCCTGTTTGCGTTGGGCAACAGTTCCGATCTGTTTCTGATTTTCTTTGCCCAGACCCGTTTTGGTTTGGGGATGGGCTATCTCATCGTGCTTTGGGTATACCTTCACCTTTCCAAGGTTTTTTTGAGCCTTCCCGGAGGCTGGCTGGCCGATCGTTGGGGTAAACGTCCGACGATTATTTGTGGATGGCTGATCTATGTGATGGTCTATCTGCTGTTGCCTGAAATCGAGCACTTCGGCTGGATTTGGGTGGCCTTGTTCATTTACGGGGCCTATTACGGGCTAACCGAAGGGGCGGAACGTGCCCTGATGGCCGATGTCGCGCCCGTCGAGTATTGGGGAAGGGCGTACGGCTGGTATCACGGATTGGTGGGGTTGGCCGCGCTGCCTGCAAGCCTGCTTTTCGGGGTGTTCTGGGCGACACTGGGGCCGCGCATGGCGTTTCGCATCAGTGC
>DIKU01000162.1:5248-10163 GCA_002424645.1 Pelobacter sp. UBA5610
TTGAGGTTGGAGATAACTGAATTTGGAATATTCAAACGCTTTACTTAACTGGCAAACTGGTCTTTGGTAACGGCTCTTACAGCAGGTCCTCAGGTGCAAATATGGCCATCAGGCCGTTTTTTACATGTTGCCACCAGGTGATCATAGGTTCCTGGTCATAAATCTTTAAGCTGCCTTCCTCTTCGGTATGCCACTCCATTTTCTTTTTATCGTCTTTATCATCCCCGAGGTACAGGCGGTAACTGTTACGAGGCTGCGTGTAGCGTTCGAAGAGTGTGGCCATTTTTTGTGCAAGTTCCGGACTGTTCACCAGGATGCCGATTTCCGTATTCAACGTGGCTGATCTCGGGTCGTGATTGAACGATCCGACGAAAACTTGTCTGCGGTCGATGACGTAGGTCTTGGCGTGCATGCAGGCCTGGGATGAGCCGGCAAGACCGGCGTTCTTTCTGCGTTGCGGAAGCGGCGAAACAAAAGTTGGCTTGAATTCGAAAAGGTCAACATCTTCAGCCAACAGGGGCAAACGGTAGCGGCTATAGCCCGCCTGCACGACTTTCAGGTCGGTGGCAGCGTACGAATTAGTCAGAATTTTTACATCGACCCCTTTGGATTTAAGCTGGCGGAACAGCGCGATGCCTTCCTTGCCTGGAATAAAATAGGGGGAAATGATCAATAACTCTGAAGTGGCTTGCCTGAACAGGTTATAAAAACGGTCAAAATGCAGGCTGGCGCAATCCGGTTGATCCGGGACTAGCTTGCAGGGAAAGTCAGCCAGTACCTGGCCCCTGGCCCAAATCAAATCCACCGGTTTGACCTTGTTGGCTGCAAGATATTGCAGGTAGGTGTCCACATCGGGATGTTGTTTATGTTTTTTCAGCAGGGCGCGCAGGTCCGGAAGATATGTATCCGATGCAGGCTTGACTAAAGCGGAAACCGGTAAGGTTTGTCTGTCGTTCCAATAGGAATCAAAGCTGACGGATAGTTGCGGGACTACCGGCCCGACACTAAGGAGATCGATATCGCGCAGATCCAGACTTGCATGGGCTTCGAAATATTCATCTCCGAGATTGCGCCCTCCGATAAGGGCAACGGTATTGTCGGCGATATATACCTTGTTGTGCATCCGGCGCTGGATGCGGTTGAAGTCGGAAAGCACCTCAAACATGCGGCCGAAGCCGGGTGCGTATCGATGCAAAAAGGGATTAATGATGCGTACTTCGACATTGGGATGGGTGTCCAGGGCCAACAGCGGTTGGCCACTCTGGTCGAAATGCAGATCGTCGATAAGGATGCGTACCCGGACACCACGATCGGCGGCAGCCAGAAGGTGTTCTACCAGGATCAGCCCGCTGATATCGCTACGCAGGATGTAGTATTGCAGATCAAGAGTTTTTTCCGCTTGATCGGCCAGTTCAAGGCGCTGCAAAAGCGCTTCCCGTCCGGTATCGATGAGGCGGAATCCCGAGAGGCCGGGGTGGTTCGTCATGAGGGCGCGGGTCTGCATGGCCAGAGAGGTGTCATCCGGATCGTGCAGCGCATGGCTGAATGGGC
This sequence comes from Pelobacter sp. UBA5610, assembly GCA_002424645.1. Lineage (GTDB taxonomy): Bacteria > Desulfobacterota > Desulfuromonadia > Desulfuromonadales > Syntrophotaleaceae > Syntrophotalea. Next base: position 6,800 of record DIKU01000162.1, read on the forward strand.
GGTCAATGCTTGCCAGATCGATGGCGGTGCACCCCCCCAGTAGCATAAGGCAAAGGCAAGGCAGGCAGAATAATCGTTTCATTGCCATCAGTATAGCGCAGGTACCTTATTTTGCAGATGCCTGCCCTTAACCGACGGGTCAGCCCAGGCTACCGAGGCTGGCGAGGGCTACAGCGCTCTCGGGTGATTGTACCATGGCAGAACCGGCCACCATTAATGCGCAGTCCCCGCAACGGGTGAATCCACAATCTTCAAGCATGGCTCCCGCGCCGGAGGATGCAAGGATATCGGTGTAGAGGGTTCCCCCTCCGGCTGCGCGGGTCGCGGCCAGAATGATAGCGGCATGTTCTTTGGCTGTATCCTCCAACGCCAGCCATGGGCCAAGAACTTTGATCGCCCCGTAATTCTGCACCAGGGCCATACTTTTTCCCACCCGCAGTATTTCACCGCCGGTGGCAAGATATTGCAGTACCAGGTGGCGGTCCGTTCCCCAGGCTCGGCAATCGGCTTTGCATAAGATTTCCAGGTCGGCAGGGAGTGCAGGGTTGTAGTTATGGTGATGCGCCGGGATAAACATTTTCCAGCGCTCAACCCGGTCACATTCCCGAAAACCGCGCGAGGCGTACAGCGGTTTTCCCTGATCGGAGGCCGTCAACCAGATCGTCTCTGTACCGGTTTGACGGAGCTTATGACAGACCTGATCCAACAGCAGACTGCCGAGTCCCTGCCCACGCATTTCCGGGGCGATCATCAAATTGCCGATCCAGGCGAAGTCCGGGTAGGGTACCGCCGTAACAAACCCGCAGGTTTGATCGTCATAGCGTAAAGCAAAGGCCCATTCTGCCAGGGGGCCTCTAAATAGTGCGGCTTCCGGTGGCAGAACCTGCCAGCATTCATCCTGGGCCCAAAAAAAGAACGCACCCCAATCGTGAATTTCAGGTTGTACGAGGGTCAGGTGTTCGTTCATAAGGGTGGTAGCCACGTGAATGTCCCTATTCCTTCAAGGATGTCGTTTTAGCCGATTTGCCGACCGAATTGATAAAACTCATCCAGATTGCTGAATTCGGCATTGGCCAGGTATTCATTCGGAGCGTTAACGAATTCGTAAAATTCCTCGACCATGGTGAAGTCCTGTTGCTCCTGGTCGATCATCTTCTGCAGAATGCTACGTATGGGGCTGGAAGAAGCGAGTCGTTGCAGTTCGACATAAAAATCGGCTGTGGTTGATTCCAGTTCCATGATGGTGCGGATAGACTGCTCCATATCCTGACGGTTCCGGTCCGATCGTGCCGCGATCAGGTGATCGAGCAGCATCTTGGCGAGGGAACTAAGATTTTGGGAGGCATCGGTGGGGCAGTTGCTGGTGCCGGTCAAAGCGTTCAGGGTGCGGTAACGCTCCTGATGGTCAGCGGCCAGGTCGCTGATGAGCGTTTTCAGGCTGCTGGCTGTGGTATGCCTTGCGAGTGTGTTGTAGAGATCGGATGCATCCTTTTCCAGTTTTTTGGCAACAGTAAAAGCGTTCATGTTCACTCCTTGCCGATGGATGTTAACAACGAGTTATCCTTTGCGCCTTCCCGGATCAACCTTCAGCGGCTTTTTTTAAAGCTGGAGCAGGTTTCGTATGCGGACCCTCTCCAGTCTGGGGGGAAGATTGGGCCAAAGAATGGAACAGGCCCTCAAGTTCGGAGTCCTCGATCGGGCGTTTGCGCCGCTGTGAAATAGCTCTGACGCGACGTAAAAGCGTCGACAGGCAGATAGCGGAAGAATCCAGACCAAGGCATTGTATGCGGGCGGCAAGTCCGTGACGCCCGGTATGTTTTCCCAACACCAACTGACGGCTCGACCCAACCTCGCCCGGTTCAAACGGTTCGTAATTGCGCGGGTCCTTCAGAACGCCATCGACATGGAGTCCCGATTCGTGGGCAAATACACTTTCGCCGACCACAGGCTTCCAGGCGGGGACAGGACGTTTACTGGCCGCGCCGACATAACGCGAAATTTCCACAAAACGGCTGGTATCGATGCCGGAATTCACGCCACAGGCATGCTTCAGGCCCATGACGACTTCTTCGAGAGCCGCGTTGCCGGCCCGTTCGCCGAGTCCGTTGACGGTGGTGTTGATAAACCTGGCTCCGGCGCGCACCCCGGCGATCGCGTTGGCCGTGGCCATGCCGAGATCATTATGAGTGTGAATCTCAAGGTCCATATCGACGCGTTGGCTTAGATAGCGGACTTTTTCAAAGGTGACAAAGGGATCGAGCAGGCCGAGCGTATCACAGAACCGGAAACGGTCCGCTCCGAAGCTGCGGGCCAGTTCCATCAATTCAACCAGAAAATCAAGATCGGCACGGCTGGCATCTTCCCCGCCTACGGAAACATACAGATCGTGCTGTTTGGCAAATCCCAGGGCCCGTTTGAGTTGTTCACGTACCCATTCACGATCCTTGCGCAGTTTATGGCGGATATGCAGATCGGAAACGGAAAGGGAAATATCCACGGCCGTAATGCCGCAATTCAAGGAAGCCTGGATGTCATCGACCAGGGCGCGATTCCAGGTAATCAAACGAGCATTCAACCCGAGGTCGACCAGCGCTTTAACGCTACGCTGCTCCTCGCATCCCATGGCGGGGATCCCACATTCGAGTTCCTGCACGCCGATGTCGTCAAGCATGCGGGCGATGGTCTTTTTTTCTTCCAGGGAAAACACCACCCCGGCGGTTTGTTCGCCATCCCGCAAAGTGGTATCGTCGATAATAATGTCGGGATGTGCGTCAGTATGCATGGTGCCTCATTTCTTTACATAGAAAACCTTAGGGATGAAGCGGTAGGCATCATTGCCTTTTCCGGCGCCGTTGCAGGAAAGTTAATTTATACTTTTGCAATGTGTGTACCATGTTGTAAATGGCTGAAAACAGGTCTTAAGTGTCGATGTTTGGACAGGCGCTTTGCTGATAAAAAAGGCATTTGAGGAATTTTTAAGATGATTTTTGAAGCAGAATTCAAACTCGGAAATCAGCTCGCAGCCGTTCGCTGCGCTCACTCAAGACACAAAGACACGACTAAAAGCCAGGAGAAATAGTTTTGATTTTCTTAGTGGCTGCGTGTCTTTGTGCGAGAAAAAATTTCAAAAGTTGATTCAATAAAGCCGGCGGAACGCGTCGGCCTTGATGGCCGCATAGATCTCCCTGCCGGGGGCGATTTCCAATTCGTCCGCAGCCTGTTGCACGATGGTTGCTACCAGAGACTGTCCCTGGCAATCGAGTTCAACCCCGATGCGTTGATCCAGGTCGAAAAGGTTGCGCACGGTGCCGTGCAGCAGGTTGCGGGCGCTGATCGATTCCGGGTGACGCCTGAACAGCACGAT
>DIKU01000096.1 GCA_002424645.1 Pelobacter sp. UBA5610
TCCAGATATGGGTTTACACTTACATTTTCTTTACTCTATAATGACGCATTTTCAAAGCCTTGGCGGAGACTCGGAATTATGCCGAAAAAACTGGTAAGCCTGCTGTGCCTGGTACTGCTGATGTTGCCCTGCACCGGATATGCGCAAACCTACAAGGTGGACAGGGTTGTCGTTGAAGGCAATCGCCGGGTGGAGCGGGCCTATATCGAAGCGATTCTGACGGCCGCTGCCGGTAGTGAATTGACCATCGAGGATATCGATCGGGACATTCAGGCCATCTTCAAGACCGGTCGCTTCGCCGACGTCAAGGCTCTGCTCCAGGAACGCGACGGACAGCAATGGCTGGTTTATCAGGTCGAAGAGCGGCCCCTGCTCCGGCAGGTCAATTTCTCCGGCAACAAGGAGCTGAAGAACGAAAAACTGGGCGAATTGGTCAAGGCCAAGGGCACCGATTTCTACCAGCCGCAATTTCTTCGCGACGGCGTCCAGGCCATCAAAAAGGCCTATGTGGAGGCCGGTTATTATGCGACGGAAGTTGCGACCAAGGTTGAGATCGACGACNNAGCGGGAGGCGACCGTCACCTTCACCATCACCGAAGGTTCGCCGGTTTACGTCACGGATATCCGGTTCGAGGGAAATACGGTTTTCAAGGATCGGGAACTGAAAAAGGCCATGCTGACCAAGAAAAAATGGTTCCTGTCCTTTTTGACCAAGCGCGGCGCCTATCGGGAGGAAATGGCGCAGGTGGACGTGGATCTGCTGACCGACAAGTATTTCAACAAGGGCTATATCCAGGCCCGCGTCAGACAGCCTCAGGTCATCGTCAAGGATGACAAGAAATCCGTCGAGTTGCTGTTTGAAATCGAGGAAGGCCCGCAGTTTTTCATCGGCGCCTTGGATGTCCAGGGTGATCTGCTGATCGGTCGCGAGGAACTGTTGGCCAAGGTTCGCATGCGTCCGGGGGATGTGTTCAGCCGTCTGGCCCTGCGCGAAAACCTGCTGGTAATGAATGACTTCTATGCCGATCAGGGGTATGCCTTCGTCAACGTCACCCCCCTGACCGAGGTGGACGAGCAACAGCGCAAGGTCGATATCACCTTCGAGATCGAACAGGGCAGCCGGGTTCGCATCGGCCGCATCGCCATTGCTGGAAACACCCGTACCCGTGACAAGATCATCCGCCGGCATGTGCAACTCGGCGAGGGCGACCTCTACAGTGCCACGGGCATCAAGGAAAGCCGCCGCCGCATCAACAACCTGGGCTTTTTCGACGAGGTGAACCTGACCACCAGTCGCGGCGCCGAAGAACACCTGATGGACGTTGAAATCGATGTCAAGGAACGCCCGACGGGCAGTTTCAGTGTCGGGGCCGGTTTCTCTTCGGCGGACGGTTTGCTGCTGCAGGGTTCCGTATCCCAGGAAAACTTCATGGGCAAGGCCCTGAAACTGGACCTGGCGGCCTCCCTGGGGGGCAAGAGCAGCACCTACCGGGTAGGTTTGCTGGACCCCTATTTCCTGGACCGGGATCTGGCCCTGGGGTTCGATGTGTACAAGACGGAACGGGAATGGACCGACTTCACCCGGGAGGCCACCGGCGGCAACATCAAGCTCGGTCTGCCCATTACCGATGATCTGCGCTCCTTCTTTGTCTACCGATATGAGAAGAAGGATATCTACGATGTCGCCGAAGATGCTTCCAACCAGATCAAGGAGGAAGCAGGGGAAAGTACCATCTCCTCCGTTACGGCGTCCCTGACTCTCAACACCACGGACTTCCGGCCCGACCCCAGCCGCGGGCACATTTCCGAATTGTCCGTGGAGTATGCCGGCCTCGGCGGGGACGCCAAATTCGTCAAATACATCTTCGACCACCGCTACTTCTATCCCCTGCCCCGCGAATTCGTGTTCAGCGTGCATGGCCGGTTCGGCTATATCCAGGATCTGGATGACCGCCGCATTCCCCTGGATGAACGCTTTTACCTGGGCGGCATCAACAGCATGCGCGGCTTCAAAACCCGCGAACTCGGTCCCCGCGACCCGGATACCGGAGATTATTACGGCGGCAACAAGACCGCCTTTGCCAACGTCGAACTGACCTTTCCCCTGATCCGGGACATGAAGCTCAAAGGGGTGGTGTTTTTCGATATCGGCAACGCCTGGGACAAAGAGCAGTCCATGTTCTCCGATCTGCGCTACAGCGTCGGTGCCGGGGTGCGCTGGAACAGCCCCATGGGTCCGCTGCGTTTCGAATGGGGCTACAATCTCGATCCCAAACCCTGGGAAGAAAGTTCGGTGTTCGATTTCACCGTTGGCAGGATGTTTTAACCACCCACTCTCACTTGACAGGAGTCTGACATGAAAAAAATGCTTGGAATTATGCTGACGATGCTGGTATTGGCAACCGCTCCCGCGATGGCGGCGGACGTCAAGATCGGCGTGATTGATTTGCAGCAAGCGCTGAACTCGACCCAGGAAGGCAAGGCCGCCAAGGATCGCATCAAGCGCAAGGTCGATAATTTCCAGAAAACCATGGAAAGTCGCCAGGCGGAACTGAAGAAGCTCAACGACGACTTCGAAAAGCAGAAAATGGTATTGTCCGCCGACGCGCGTGCCGCCAAGGAGCGGGAATACCAGCAAAAGGTGCGCGCCTTCCAGCTGTTTGCCAAGGATGCCCAGGAAGAACTGCAGCAGGAGGATGCCAAGGCCACCCGGCATATCCTCGAAGGGCT
>DIKU01000068.1 GCA_002424645.1 Pelobacter sp. UBA5610
ATGCAAAAAATCCAGACCGTTGAACCGGCACGTTGCGCCGAGATGATTCGCCAGTCCCGCTCCGTGGTTGCTCTTACCGGAGCAGGGATTTCCACGGCGGCAGGTATTCCCGATTTCCGGGGCCCGCAAGGGCTATACGTGACCCGGCGTTACGATCCGGAAAAGGTCTTCGATATCGGCTGGTTTCAATGTCACCCGCAATATTTCTACGAATTCTCGCAGGACTTTGTCAGCACGGTCAAAGAAATCCAACCAACCTTTACCCATAGGTTTCTGGCGACGTTGGAGCAGATGGGGCGCCTGTCCGGGGTGATTACGCAGAATATCGACATCCTGCACCAACTGGCCGGTAGCCAAAAGGTTATCGAACTGCATGGCTCCTACCGTTCGGGAACTTGTACCGTTTGCGGCAAAAAAGATGAAGACCTCAGCTATGCCTGGTGGGAGCAGGTCATGGCTACCAGTCCCACGCCTCCGGTGCCCCTGTGCCCCGACTGCAACGGGGTACTCAAGCCGGACATCGTGTTTTTCGGTGAAATGGTCGATCATTTCGAGTCGGCGGAGCGCCTGGTAGGGCAGAGCGACCTGCTGCTGGTGCTCGGCTCCTCCCTCAAGGTCACTCCGGCTTCGTTTCTTCCCTATCAGACCCAGGCCCCAACCGTGGTCGTCAACCGTGGAAAGGTCGCCCTGCCGCCGACCTCCAACCGCTACTTCGTCGATGGAGATCTCGACGACTATTTCCTCAGGGTGGCGCACTGCCTGGGGCAGGGGGCCGCAGAAACAACGCCTTTTTGATCCTTTGCCTTAGGGATTTATCTCCTTGACGGAAAACTCATTAGGTTATAATGTAGAACATTATTATGAAAATATTCTTTCTTTTGAGCTTTCCATTCGGGTTGGACAATGATTCGACAGCATGGAAGAAGCAAGCGGAGCAACCACTCGGTCTTTAACGGCACGGGTGGTTTTTTGTTTTTCAGGATGCAAATTCAACAATCCGTCCATCCGGCTTTGGCCGGGACGATGCTGTTGTTTAGGTTGTAGATCCGAAAGAGTTCGGTTGCTCGATGGACCCTGAGCTAACAGGCAAGCCGGAAAGGGGTAGGAAAAGGATGCTGATCCTCGAAGGAAACGGGCACGATCAGGAGGCTCTGCAGAAGCTGCTGCAGGATTACGGGTACAAGGTTTCTCTGCGAAGCGACGATCTGCCGAATGAGGCCACCTCATCCGAAACAGCCGAAGGCGATCTGTCGCTTGCCTTCATGGAACATTTCATCGACGGCATTCTCATAGCGGATGTTGAAACCGTGGGGGTCAAATACGCCAATGGAGCTTTTGCCGCAATGCTGGGCTACAGCCTGGAAGAAGTTTACCGGCTTAAGGTCTGGGACTGGGATGCCGTCTGGTCGCGGGAAGAAATCGAACAGATGTACGCGACACGAAACTGGATGGGGGAGCGTTTCGAGACCCGTCTTCGACGCAAGGACGGCCTGTTGCTGGATGTGGCCGTCTGCCATAAGCCGATCTCCTGGAGGGGCATGGAGGTTGTCTTGTGCGTGATTGAGGATATCAGCGAACGTAAGAAAATCGAGCGCGTGCTGCATCTCACTCAATTCACCGTGGATAAAGCCGATGACCAGGCTTATTGGATGACTCCCGGAGGACGGTTTCTTTACGTCAACGAATCGGCCTGCGCCGCCCTGGGTTACAGCCGTGAAGAGCTCGAAGATATGTCGATATGGGACATAGACCCGAATGTAACACGGGAAAACGCTGCCGACTATTGGCGGCAATTGAAAGAACAGGGTTCGATCCGTTTCGAAAGTCGGCACCGGGCCAAAGATGGGAGCATTTACCCGGTGGAGATACGCGGCAATTACATCTGTTTTGACGGTAAGGAATACAGTTGTGTGTTTGTAACGGATCTCAGCGAACGCAGGCGGACGGAAGAAGCGTTTGTAAAGTCGGAGCACAAGTACCGCTCCATCGTCGAGCATGCCCCCTTCGGTATCTCCCGTTCCACCCGGGAGGGCAAACTGCTTAGCGTCAACCCGGCGCTCGCTTCTATCCTTAAGTTCGATTCGGTGCAGGAGTTGATGGAGACTGTCAACCGCTCCAGCATTCAGGATGAGTTTTTCCCAAAACCTGACGAGCGGGCGCTTCTGGTGGACAAAATCCTCACACAGGATTCCTGGTACGTTTTCAACAATCGTTTGCGCTGCAAGGACGGCAGTATGGTTACCTGCCGGGTCCATTCCCGTAGGATACTGGATGCGAACGGTCAGGCCAGCGAATTCGAAAGTTTTCAGGAAAACATCACCGAACAACTGGCAGCGGAACAGGCATTGCGGGAGAGCGAGGAAAAGTTTCGCGTTTTGGCGGAGACTTCGCCGGTGGCGATCTGTCTCTACCAGGAGGATCGGCACATCTATGCCAATCCCGCCATGGAAAGCCTATTTGGTTTCGACGCCGAAGAGTTGTGCAACATGAAAAACCTGGACCTGGTCCACGGTGATTGCCGGGATCTGGTTCGCGAACGGGGGTTTGCCCGCCTGGCGGGGCAAAGCGTGCCGAGTCAATATGAAGTCAAGTACCTGACCAAGGCCCGCGAGGAGCGGCATGTGTTGATTTCGGCGGGGATGATGGAATACCAGGGGTGCCCTACGGTGGTGGCATCGTTTCTCGATATCACCGAGCGCAAACGGGCCGAGGAGCTGATCCGGGCGTCCCTTGAGGAGAAAGACGTGTTGCTGCGTGAGATTCACCATCGGGTGAAGAACAACCTGCAAGTGGTTTCGAGCCTGCTGTTCCTCCAGTCGCAGAAATTTAACGATCCTGAGCTACAGAACTGTTTCCTTGAAAGTCAGAGCCGCATCTGTTCCATGGCCCTGGCCCACGAGCAGCTCTATCAGTCGAAGAACCTGGCCGAAATCAGTATCAAGGGTTATGTGGAGAATCTGGTCGGACAGATTCAGGAAATCTTTGTCACCCCCGGGCAGGCGATCGATTGCCTGCTGGCGGTGGAGGACCTTGATCTGGATATTACCAAAGTGGTTCCCTGCGGCCTGATGATTACCGAACTGCTGTCCAATGCCTACAAGCACGCTTTTGTCGATGGCCGCAGTGGTCAGGTAACGATTTCAATGAAGAGCAGTACCGGACAGATCGAGTTGGCGGTGACCGATAACGGGATAGGGTGGCCGGACGAGCTCGATTATCGTCAGCCGAAAACCCTGGGCCTGCAACTGGTGAAAGCGCTGACAAACCAGCTCAACGGCACTTTGGAACTGGAGAGAAGCAACGGCACCCGGTTCCGGGTGTGTTTTGCAGGATAGACCAGTCACCGCCCCGATATCATTAGAAGTCTTGACGAAAAGCACCCCTGGCGTTAGTTTAGCGTACGCTTATGAAAATTTATTACCTCTGGAGTTTCTGATCGTCAGGGGATGGGGTGATTGTGCGAGGATTGAACGATAAACCTTAAAACCGCTTGGCGCCTGGGAGGCGTGGGCGGTCTTTTTGTTTATGGGGAATATATGAGCTATCTACCTATTTTGTTACTTGTTTTCATTGCCATTGCCGTTTTAGCCGAGCGTTTAAAGCAGCGATCTACGGGTTCATCAGAAGGTGTGCCTTATGAACCACGGCAGGCATTGTTCAGCCGAGCGGAACGATCCTTCTTCGGGGTGTTGGAGCAGGCGGTTGCCGGTCAATTCCGCATTATGGGCAAAGTTCGCCTGGGGGATCTGATCCAGCCGGCAAAAGGTTTCTCGCACAGTCAACGGACCGGTGCCTGGAATCGCATTCATCAGAAACACGTCGACTTTGTCCTCTGTCAGACGGATACCCTGTCTGTGGCGGGGGTGGTGGAGTTGGACGATGCGACACATTGGCGCAAGGATCGGAGCGGAAGGGATGCGTTTGTCGA
>DIKU01000016.1 GCA_002424645.1 Pelobacter sp. UBA5610
ATAAACTTGATAGCCCGCAACAATAGAGGCGTATTTTTTCAATACGCCGTGGTGACCTTTTTTTCAGACTGGGACTTGTGTATTACCGAGACCGGTCCAGGGGCTATCGGTTCGGAAAAGAGAGAATGATTGACTTTTGATCGTTGCTCCTTTAGAGTTTCCCCAACATACAGGTAAAACTGTACTGTCTTTATCGAGAGTGGTGGAGGGATAGGCCCTGCGAAACCACAGCAACCGATCTGCCGGCGCGGATGCCAGGTGCTAATTCCTACCCCTGACCCAGGGGAGAGATGAGGATGGAGCCGCACACAGCAGGATCACAAGCAATCCTCACGGCCCCTCCCTGATCTCCGGGAAGGGCCGTTTTTATATACGGGAAGGCTTGTTGATCTTGAAAGATTCTGTCGGCATCGTCAAAACCCAGATCATCGACTTCGATGGAGACCTGCGCCTGGAAAGCGGTCGCCTGCTTTCCGCCCCCATCAGACTGGCGTACGAAACCTACGGGCAACTCAACGCCGACAACTCTAATGCTATCCTGGTGACCCACGCCTGGACCGGCGATGCCCATGCTGCCGGTTGGCACTCCAGCGAAGATCGCAAGCCCGGTTGGTGGGACGACATGATCGGCCCCGGCAAAGTCCTCGACACCAACCGCTATTTCGTCGTTTGCAGCAACGTGATCGGTTCTTGCGGCGGCTCCACCGGACCCACCAGTACCAATCCCCGCACCGGACGCCCTTACAACCTCAGTTTTCCGGTCATTATGGTTCGCGACATGGTTCGCGCCCAAAAGCGCCTCATCGACCATCTCGGGGTGCAACGCCTGCTCACTGTCATCGGCGGTAGCATGGGAGCCATGCAGGCCCTGGAATGGGGCGTGCTGTTCCCTGACCGAGTCCGCTCCATCATCCCCATTGCAGGCACCGGTCGCACATCGCCCATGGCCATCGCTCTCAACGCCCTGGCGCGCCAGGCCATTTTCAATGACCCCATGTGGAAAAAGGGCAACTATCGCCCCGAGCACCCTCCGGCCGACGGTCTGGCCCTGGGCCGCGCTATCGGGCATATATCCTTTTTGTCCAACGCCTCCATGCATCTGAAATTCGGACGGCGTTTCTCCGCCCGTGACGGTATGTTTGATTTCTTCGGGCAATTTGAAGTGGAGCGATACCTGGAATATAACGGCCGCTCCTTTATCGATCGGTTCGACACCAACTCATTTCTCTACCTGGCCAAGGCGCTTGATCTTTACGATGTTGCCTGGAATTTTGAAAGCCGGGAAGAAGCCCTCGAACGCATCCAATGCCCTTCGCTATGGTTTACCTTTTCTTCCGACTGGCTCTACCCACCCAAAGAAGCTGAAGAAATCATTCAGATTCTGCATAAGCTGGGAAAACAGGCCGAATACCACCTGATCGACTCTGACCATGGGCACGACTCCTTTTTGGTGGAACCCGAAAAATTCACTCATTTCATTACGGATTTCCTCGATCGCCTTGCCGTTTAAAAATCGGCACCGCACCCCGGGATCACACAACCGTCCTGAACATGCAACAGCTGAAGCAGCCAGAGCAAACTTTGGACCTGGCCCTTGTGGTTTCCGGGGAAAAACATTCACATGCTTTGTCGAATGCCCGCAAGAGTTCTACAAACGCAGCAAAGCGAATGTGTAAACTCATCAAGCATCAAGTTATTTGCGGGGACGACCAAAAAGATCGAGCTGGTCGAAGCGGTAATCCTTGACCTTGAAGGGGCGGGGGAGAAAGCGGGGACAACTGATTAAAAGAGTACCTTCCAACTGCCGGCAATCCCGCAGGCAACGTGCGCAAAGGCGATTATACGTTTGTTTGGATGAGGATTTACTCAATGGTTGCGTCCTTCTCAATAAATGACGCAATCATTCTATCAGCCTTGCGTCATGGCGGCAACCGTACAAAAACCACCGATTGTAAATTTTTTTGAAACTGTTGGTTGACAATTCTCAAGCGATTGTGTATCTTCTCATTCCACTGACGCGGGGTGGAGCAGTCTGGTAGCTCGTCGGGCTCATAACCCGAAGGTCACAGGTTCAAATCCTGTCCCCGCTACCAAAAAAAATAAAAGGGACTTGCAGAAATGCAGGTCCCTTTTTTATTTTCCCCTGAGGCGTATCAATGCATTGCATCCGCATTGCCAATGGACACGGACTAGAAGGCGCCGCTTACCCCCTTATTGACATCCTTCACCATGTAGGTTCCCTCCGGCGTGCCGTCGCTACGCCATAGCTCCCGACCATGTTGAGCATCGGTGGCGCGAAACAACAGCAACCCATTGGTTTTGGTATAATTGGATGGCCAGGAATTATCGCTTCCGGGGTTAATGTCGTAAACGATCATGGTGCCCTCAGGTGTACCGTCCGTGCGCCATAATTCCCGACCATGAATATTGTCATCGGCTTCGAACAGCAGTACGCCTTCCACCTCAGTGAAATATCGTGGATTAGAGCCTTTGGGACCGGTATTTATATCCATGACCATGCGCGTATCGTTACCTGTCCCTTCCGAACACCACAATTCCCGCCCGCTGTTTCCGTCATCCGCACCGAAACAAACCTTTTTCCCCAAAGTGGCGATGCCCGCCGGAAATGAACCGCCCGCCCCGGGATTGATATCCGCAACCATGCTGGTGCCCGAAGCGGTACCATCGGAACGCCACAGTTCAAATCCATGACGGCCATCATCGGCCCCGAAATAGAGCTGCTCATCGGCCTGCCGAAACTGATAGGGTTGTCCGGAACCACTCCCCGGGTTGATATCACGGATCAAAGTGGTGCCTTCGGGACTGCCGTCAGAGCGCCATAATTCCTGCCCCCAGGCGGCACTGTGCCCACGAAAGCAACTCGTCAGGAAACTGGTTTTGAGAGTTTTGCCCTGGGACACATGCAGACCGCTCGCGACCCCGATGGCTGAAATGGATATAAACAACATCAATAGAAAACGACGCATATTAGAAATCCTACCTGTTTTAGATTTAGTTAAAACTAATCAAACTGCAGCTATAATAGTGAAGCTTATCTTATTTTTCCAGCTTTTTTTAAACAATTCTCAGCAGGACAAATTTACTGGCAAAAATTATCTGCGTTTTATATTATGACAGGGCTTTTCAAGTCCTGAAATTGGCCAGCCTTTACCGTGAGGCTTGTCCACACGTCAACCCTTACCCGACCCCGAGGCACCCCCTCCGGACATCCCATGCATGTCCTCTCCGCCCCCCGGTCAGACAGTTGCTTGAACACAAAAGGAGCTACAATGAAAATTCTGGTTGCGGAAAAACTTGCCAAAGAGGGCCTCTTGATTCTTGAAAAAGAATCCCTCATCGAGTTGGACGTCAAAACCGACCTTACCCGGGAAGAATTGCTTAACATTATCGGCAACTATGAGGCTCTGGTCATTCGCAGTGCAACCAAGGCTGACCGTGAACTGCTCGAGGCGGGCAAAAATCTCAAAGTCGTCGCCAGAGCCGGGGTCGGACTGGACAACGTCGATCTGAAGGCGGCCAGCGAAAAAGG
>DIKU01000087.1:0-18399 GCA_002424645.1 Pelobacter sp. UBA5610
CCCATCATCAGGGTCCGTAGAGGACCTTGCACCTCCAAGTCACGATTCAGCCACCATAGCTGAATCGATGGCGCTTGCGCGCCACGCGCCCTGCCGGGCGCACAAACAAAAAATAAAAAGCCCTATTTATTGAAGACTTATCGAATTTTAAGTAAGGTCGGCAGGTTCTTCTGGTGGGGGGTGATGCGGTGCTTGCGAACCAACAATTTCCTTCCCCAATCATCGGGAAGGCTGTCTTCGAACACCCCGAAGACTCCGGGATGATCGATAGCGAAATCTCCCTCACGTAACGACAGGGAAACAGGGTCCAAAGAAAAAGCATCGGATCGGCTCAGGTACTCCGACGCATAACGAAAGGCCCCACGGTTGCGACTGCCGGCGACAATTTCGCAAACCATTTCTCCGGCCAGAACGCGCTCGGCGGCCAGTTTAATTCAGACCTCGATGCGATAAATCATTTATGATCCTTGCGAGAAGCGCGTTGCCGCTTGGGGACTTTCAACTGTTCATACTTGGCAAAGAGGTCTTCTGTCGGTGCCAGCAAATGGTCGAAATCCTCGACACGACCAAGGATATCCAGGGCTACAGCCCATTGCCCAATTGGTACGCTGGGGTCACCGTGCTCCATCTTATAATAAGACGGAATAGACACCCCAATCCGTGAAGCAAAGACCTGCTGCGTCTCGTTACGCCGCAACCGTTCCGCACGCAATCTTGCGCCTAAAGACTTTAACCGGTCATCTGTTTGCCCAGAGAGAATCATATCCCGCCATTAACTATAAATATTTTTTGCATTATAAATAACAATAAGCTCTTATACAAATAAATATTTGTTTTATAGCTCCACAACAAGCTTGCAACGATTGCTTCAGAGCTGCCTGGCAGGTCCGGTTTCAAACGTCAAACGGTTGTTCTCAAGGAAGTTGAACGAAACAAAACCACAACCTCACTCCGTGGCCTCTTCAGGGGCTATACGAAATTGACATATACAGGGCAGTATATTATCCTTTATAAACTTTTGGAGATTTTATGGTTAATATATTATCCACTAAAGATATACAGTTGACGATTGCCAAGAGACTGAAGGAAGCGCGACTCTCTGCCAATTTGACACAACTAAGTCTCTCTCTGCGCGCGGGCATAAGCTTGGGGAGTTTGAAAAGATTTGAGCGGGCAGGTGAAATTTCTTTCAAAGGCCTCGTTCAGCTCGCCTTTGCATTGCGCATGGAAGATGACATTGCTTTACTATTTTTGCCGCAGCAAAAAACCTCTCTGGACGCCTTGCTTGAACAGGCTAAAAACACCCAGCGACAACGAGGCCGAAAATCGTGAGCAGCAAATTCAAGTCGATCAATCTGTTAACTGTTGTTCTCGATATGGGCGAACCCCGACCTGTCGGGCGGTTGGCATACATTGGACGAGAGATCATTTTTGAATACGATCCCGGGTTTCCTGTCGACAAACTCAACATCTCCCCCTTCAAGCTCAGGCCACCTCTTGGGTCAAGCATTATCAAGGGTCCGGAAAGAATCTTTGAAGGACTCCACGGCGTGTTCAATGACAGCCTTCCTGATGGATGGGGCCGCCTTCTCATGGATCGCAAACTCCGTGATATCGGGATACGGCCGAGCCAACTCACCCCTCTCGACAGGTTGGCATGGATTGGCTCCAAAGGGATGGGGGCGTTACTTTATCGGCCGGAGCATCTGGAACTCACAAAAAGTGATCCCCAGGAATGGATCGATCTTGATGAAGTTGCGGCGGCTTCCCGGGTTGTCTTGGAAGACCGTCCCGAAGCTGTTTTTGACTATCTTTTGCAAGTCGGCGGCTCCCCTCAAGGGGCCAGGCCCAAGGCGCTTATTGGCCTCGCCCAAGACGGTTCATCCATTGTTCATGGGAAAGATAATTTGCCAGACCGATATGAACATTGGCTGGTTAAATTTGGCTCTCAGTTTGATATTCCCGAATCGGGACTCATAGAGCAGGCCTATGCTGATATGGCGCGAGAAGCAGGTGTTGCGATGCCAGAGAGCAAAATTCTCCCCTCGCATCAGGGACCAGGATACTTTGCGGTGAAAAGGTTCGATCGCGAGGGAAATCGACGTATCCATATGCATACGGCCTGCGGCTTGCTCCACGCTGATTTCAGATTGCCAAGTATTGGCTACGAAGAACTCTTAAAGGCAACGCAGGCGCTGACCAGGCACCAGCTCGATGTTGAACAGATGTTCATCAGGATGGTTTTCAATGTGTATGCTCACAACAGGGACGACCATACCAAAAACCACGGGTTTCTTATGGACAACAACGGAGAATGGCGGCTGTCTCCAGCCTACGATGTCACGTTCTCTGACGGTCCTGGCGGGGAACACACTCTTGATATTGCCGGTGAGGGGAAAAATCCGGGGCTGAAGGATATCCAAAAGGTTGGACTCTCTATTGGACTTTCCAACGCAACAATAACTGAATGCGTAGATCGTGTCAGGGTGGCAGTGAATAAGTGGAGCGAGTTTGCCGAGCGCAATGGAATTCCAAAAAAATTGGCAGAAAAGTTTACTTCTGCATTTTCTTGAAACAAACCCTTCATAAGGTACAAGAATCTATAAACAAAATCCCCGTCATAGTTGGCGGGGATTTTGTTTAATTGGTCAACTGCTACCGGGAGGCGGAAAAATCCGGCCCCCGGCATGGCCTGCCTACTTATTTCCGATCTGCTGTCAAGAAAAAATTTTCAGCGATCATCAGCGATCAGGTGAAATCGTCGTTGACATCAAGGTACGCCTTGACTACGATCAGACCGAAGCATATTCGGATATTCGAATATTACTGAGGTGACAATGAACATTGAAACTGCAAACGCGTTCGCAGCCCTTCTCAAGGCTCTTGCTCATCCGACGCGGCTCCAAATTGTCGCTGAGTTACTGAAGGGCACCAAGTGCGTAAACGACATCCAGGAGATCCTCCCTGCCTCTCAGGCCAACATCTCCCAGCACTTGTGCGTGCTCCGCAATGCCGGGCTAGTGGATTTTGCCCAAGATGGCTCACAGCGCTGCTACTACGTAAGTCGCCCTAAGCTCGCTTCGGTCATCCTTAACCAGCTTGCAGCAGGTGAAGCGGTTATTCGCAAATCAAAGGATGATGTTGCCCATGAAAAATAGTTGCGAGAAGGAGCCTGCTGTGTCCGGTAAGGACGACTTCGAAGGGGGACGACTCCAAACGCTTGCTTTCTGTGCCGCTGCGCTAGCGGCCACCCTTAAACATGCTGAAGGAGAACACCATGAAAGTCCGTGACAGCGGAATGCCTGATGAAGAGATGTGGTCCGGTTTTTTTGATCCGGCCACCGTCCTGAAGGTCCTAGGTCTTCACCAAGGCATCCATGACCTGGTGGAGTTTGGCTGCGGCTATGGAACCTTTACGCTGGCGGCGGGTGGCATTGCCGCCGGGACCGTCCATGCTTTGGACATCGAGCCGGAGATGGTCGAAGTCGTCCAACAAAAATGTCGAGAAGCCGGAATTAGCAATGTACAGGCGACAGTGCGGGATTTCGTGGCCGAGGGGACCGGCCTCGCTGAGAATTCCATGGATGCGGCCCTGCTCTTCAATATCCTGCACCACGAAGAGCCGGTAGCACTGATGAAAGAAGCATTACGAGTGCTCAAGCCCAACGGCTTGATGGCTGTCATTCACTGGAACTATGACCCTACAACGCCTCGCGGCCCGGCCATGGAGATACGTCCCCGCCCTGAACAGTGCATCGCTTGGGGGGAAGAGGCCGGTTTTCTTTTCAATGAGCAAAACCGCTACGACCTGCCGCCGTACCACTACGGGTTACTGTTCAGAAAACCCTAAACCTGATGCCCCCTTGCTACCTCTGAGACAGCCGAGAATGGCTATGACCACGACAAACCCTTTCGATGAGCAAGCTGTCGAGACAGAAAAAAGGAGTTAAGCATGAAGGTCGGAATTATCCGTTGCCAGTTGACCGAGGATATGTGTCCCGGTTATACCGATTTTAAGGTCGCCAGAGAAGGGACCATGGCCTTCGAGGAGATCGGTTCGGTGGAGATCATCGGATTTCTCTCGTGCGGTGGCTGTTCTGGCAAGAAGGCCGTTACCAGGGCCAAGATGATGGTTGACCGGGGTGCAGAGGCTATCGTCTTTGCCTCCTGCATGAAGAATGGCAACCCCATTGGCTATCCCTGCCCGCATTTTGCAGCCATCAAAGGGGCGGTTGAGAAAAGACTTGGGGCTGAAACGAAGATTATCGACTGGACCCACTGAGGTTTGACCATAACCTATGCTGACCTGAAAGAAGCGCTTCTGGTGATGGACTTGGGTGAGCGGGTGGATCAACCCTGAACTTATCGCGAGATTCTGTGTGTCGCTCAAGGAAAAACTCAGAGATAAAGATTCTGAGTTCGGTAAAGCCTATTTGAGATTGTTGATCAAGGAAATACGGGTGGAAGGAAGGCAGATCCGCATTACAGGCCGGAATGTGGTTCTTACGGAGATGCTACAAAAAACAAAAGTGGACCTCCGTGAAGGAGTGCCCACTTTTGGTATAAACTGGCTCCCCGAGCAAGACTCGAACTTGCGACAAGGCGATTAACAGTCGCCTGCTCTACCGACTGAGCTATCAGGGAATGGTATATCGTCTCTAATCCTTTGATTTCTTGAGTCTTATGCCTTATTATCGGCTAAAAACCGGGGATGTTGACCCCTGAAAACCCTTGCAGAGACGAGGTGGATTTATACACAGACTCGAAAATGATGTCAAGAAAGAATTTCACAGTTGACCATAACGAAAATTTAATCCATTTATAGTCAATAACGATGTCGAAATTTGCCGCCCGGCTTTAATCCAACGAACTGAACTTTAACGTGAAAGATTGAATTTTCATGGATCAAATCACAACCCCGATGACGGGTCGAATTTCAATGCCGAACCACGTTCTGTCACCGTTCAGAGACTGTCATGATTTCATGAGGCCAGGATGACAGTGGAAAACCTGCAGCTAAAGAGAAGAGCAGCCAGACAAGACAGGTCGGGGGTCCGGGCCGGGTTCTGGTGCAACGTGCTGCTTTTTCTTTCCATACTGGTCTTTTATCCCGATAGCGCTCCGGCGGCAGGCCCGCAACCGTCATCGACCGGTTCGAAGGTGGCGATCACCATCAACGCGGCAAGTGAATACGACTATCCCCCTTTTTGTGTCATTAATGAGCAAGGGGAAGCGGATGGCTTCTCGGTGGAACTTCTTCGCGCCGCCCTTAAAGCGATGGGACATGAAGTGTCATTCAAGACCGGTCCCTGGGACCAAGTCAAGAAGAGCCTGATTCAAGGAGAAGTTCAGGTTCTCCCTTTGGTCGGCCGGACCCCGGAGCGGCAGCAGTTCTTTGATTTTACTGTTCCCTATCTCACCTTGTACGGCACCATTGTGGTTCGCGAGGGGGAGACCGGCATAAACACTTTGGCTGACCTCGTCGGTCGACAGGTGGCGGTGATGCGTGGCGACAATGCCGAGGAGTTCGTGCGGCGCATTAATCTCGACGCCACCATTGTCACGACCAAGACCTTCGAAGAGGCTCTGCGCGAGCTCGCTGAGGGGCAACATGACGCGGTCATCATCCAGCGTCTGGTCGCCCTGCAATTGATTAAACAAGCCGACCTGGGCCACCAGATTTCCGTTGGTTCATCGCTGGACAGTTTTGCTCAATCATTTTGTTTTGCAGTACGCGGCGGTGATAAACACCTGCTCAGCCTGCTGAACGAAGGATTGTCGATCGTCATCGCCGACGGAACCTTCCGCCGTCTGTATACTAAATGGTTTGCCCCGATTGAGACTGGCTTGAAAGAACGAAGCCGCATCATTGTCGGTGGTGACAGTAACTACCCGCCGTTTGAATACCTTGATGAAAACGGCGAACCGGCCGGCTACAACGTCGAGCTGACTAAAGCCATTGCCCGCCAGACGGGGCTGAATGTTGCCTTTCGACTCGGCACCTGGGTTGAGATCCGCGAAGCGCTTGCCCGGGGCGAAATTGATGTGGTGCAGGGGATGTTCTACTCTCCTGAGCGGGAAAAATCTTTCGGATTCTCGCCGGCACATGCCGTGGTAAACCATGCAGTCGTCGTCAGAAATGACACCATAATGCCTGAAAGCCTTTCCTCGCTGGCCGGAAAATCGATCATGGTGATGCAAGGGGACATCATGCACGATGCTGCCATCGAGCAGGGCTACGAAGACCAACTCATTCTGGTTGCATCGCAAGAAGAAGCCTTGCAGCGTCTGTCTGCCGGTGAATATGATTGCGCCTTGGTGGCGAAAATCCCGGCCTATTACTGGATTGCCCAAAAAGGCTGGAACAATCTGCAGGTTTCTGACTATTCGGTGCGTTCTCCGGAGTATTGCTTTGCGGTTCCGGATAAAAACGACTGGCTGCTGCCCTTATTGTCAGAAGGGTTGGCAAACATCAAAGCCGCCGGTCAATACCGGCAGATTTATGCTGCATGGCTCGGCGTCTATGAAAAAAACCAGCTTACACAATGGGAAATCGTGCAGCGTTTCTTCTGGATCATCATTCCCATTCTGGTGCTGTTAGTGGCCATGATCCTTTGGCTGTGGACATTGCGGATTACTGTGCGCAAGCGTACGGCCGAGCTGCGACAGGAAATTGTCGAACGGCAGCAGCGGGAAGCGGAAATCGCAACAAAAAACCTGGAATTGGACAAAAAAAATGCCGAACTGGAGCGTTTCACCTATAGCATCTCACATGATCTGAAAAGTCCTCTGGTGACGGTGAAGACCTTTCTCGGTTTTCTGAAAAAGGATCTGGAAGCAGGTGACCAGGAAAAAATTGGCCGCGATCTGCATTACATGCATAGTGCCACTAACAAGATGGGGCAACTGTTGGCTGATCTTCTAACCATGATCAAGGTCGGGCAGACAGGTTTGACCAAAGAACAAATAACCTTTCGTCATGTGGTCGAAGATGCCCTTTCGACACTGGCCGGCGCCATAACCGAGCACAATGTGCAGGTGCAGGTTGACGATGTTCCCCTCCTCCTTTATGGAGAGCGCACACAACTGGTCGCGATCTGGCAAAACCTCATCGATAACGCCATAAAATACCGCTCCCTCCACATTCCCCCGTCGATTGCAATCGGCCTGGAGCAGACGCATGAGGGACCGGTCTTCCATCTCAGAGATAACGGCCGGGGGATCGATCCTTGCTACCAGGAGAAGATCTTCGGTCTTTTCGACCAGCTCAACCCCGCAATTGAGGGCTCAGGACTCGGTCTGGCGTTGGTGAAACGCATCGTGGAATTGAACAATGGACGAATCTGGGTGGAATCCTCAGGCAGTGAAACCGGGAGTTGTTTCAAATTCACCCTCCCTGCTGTCATCACAAACACAGGAGGTGCTTGATTATGATGGGTGAACCGATTGTTATTTTGCTGGCCGAGGATGATCCGGCCCATGCCGAGATCGTACGCAGAAATCTGGAAAGTTCTCGGATTATTAACCAGTTGCAACATGTGTCCGATGGACAGGAAGCCCTCGACTACCTTTACCGTCGCAATGTCTACAGTGATCCGGCCTGCTCGCCGCGACCAGGCCTGATTCTCCTCGATCTTCGCATGCCGAGAGTCGATGGTCTGCAGGTGCTAAAAACAGTCAAGAGTGATCCCTTCCTTGCCCGTATTCCCGTGGTGATCCTGACAACCTCGGCGGCCGAGACAGATATGGCCAAAGCATATGACTGTCATGCCAACAGCTATCTTGTCAAACCGTTAGATTTTAATAAATTTGCCGATTTGTTGAATCTTTTTGGTTATTACTGGCTGGTATGGAACCAGACGCCTAAACAGGACGAAGGTTCAACCCATGAATAACGAGGTGACGAAGATTCTCATCGTCGAAGATGATGCGGCACACGCTGAAGCAATCTCTCGGGCGTTTAAGGGGGCAAACCCCGAAGTGCGCGTAGAGATTGTTAACACGCTCCAGGGCTATCGCTTGTCTGTGGCTAAAAAAACGCCGGATATCGTCTTGATGGACCTGAATCTGCCCGATGGCCGCGCCATCGAAGTCTTGAATCACCTGGAAGCAGGAAAAGACTTCCCGCTGCTGATCATGACCGCCTACGGCAATGAAGGGCTGGCGGTTGAAGCCATGAAGGCCGGGGCCTTCGATTATCTGGTCAAATCTGCCGAAACGTTCGCCCGCATGCCCAAGACCGTGTCGAGTGCTCTGCGGGAATGGAGGCTGCGCCAGGAGCATCAGAAGGTTGAGAAAGCGCTGCACGAAAGCGAGGAACGCTTTCGTGCTCTGCTCCAGGAAGTTCCATCCATCGCTTGTCAGGGCTATGCCATGGACGGGACGGTCCAATTCTGGAACCAGGCCTCAGAGAAATTCTATGGGTACACGGCCGATGAAGCCATCGGGAAAAACATGCTGGAACTGATCATTCCGCCGGAAATGCGTGACGAGGTAAAGATTGCCATGCAGACGATGGGGGCAACGTGTCAGGGCATCCCGCCCGCCGAAATCTGCCTGATGCACAAGAATGGAACCGGGGTGGAAGTCTATTCCAGTCATGTCGTTCTGAAAAAGTCCGGCGATCCGCCCGAACTTTTTTGCCTGGACGTCGATATCACCGAGCGCAAGCGTTACGAAAAACGGCTGGAACATCAGTCCACTCACGATGATCTGACCGGGTTGGCGAATCGGGCTTTGCTGCACGATCGCCTGAGCCAGTCCCTGCACTATGCCCACCGCTCCGGGCGGCTGGTGGCAGTACTGCTGGCCGATCTCGACCGTTTCAAGATCATCAACGACAGCCTCGGTCATGACTTCGGCGATCAGCTCCTGTGCGCCGTGGCGCAGCGTCTCCTTGAAAATGTCCGCGAGGCAGACACCGTGGCTCGTTTGGGAGGGGACGAATTTGTCATTCTCCTGGCCGAGGTGGCTGAGGTGGAGGACGTGGGCCTGATCGCCAGGAAAATTCTCGACAATCTGAGCCGACCCTACCAGATCGGCAATCGGGAAATCATTATAACCGCCAGTCTGGGCATCAGTCTTTACCCCAATGATAGTGATAACGGCGCCCTGCTGATTCGCAATGCCGACATAGCCATGTACCGGGCCAAACGGGACGACCGCAGCAATTTCTGTTTTTATACCGCCGAGATGAACAAGCATATTCAGGAAACGCTCGACCTCGAAGGCGAATTACGACATGCCCTGGAACGGCAGGAGTTCTCTCTGCACTACCAGCCCAAGGTCGACCTGTCCAGTGGCTGCGTTATTGGCTGCGAAGCGCTGGTCCGCTGGCGCCATCCGCAGCGCGGGCTGGTTTCTCCGGCAGACTTCATTCCTCTGGCCGAGGAGACAGGATTGATTGTCCCTCTCGGTGCCTGGGTTATGAAGGAAGCGTGTCAACAGGCCAGAGATTGGCAGGCGATGGGGTTGCCGTCCATAGGAGTCGCCGTCAATCTTTCGTCGCGGCAATTTCGCAAGGGAGATCTGCCTCAGGTCGTCAGAGAAATTCTGCAAGAGACCGGTCTCGAGCCGCGCTTGCTGGAGCTGGAGCTCACCGAAAGTATCGTCATGGATAATCCCGCCAAGGCAGAGCAGACCATGCGTATTCTCAAGGAAATGGGAGTAAAATTGAGTCTTGATGACTTCGGCACCGGTTATTCCAGCCTCAACTATCTGCGGCGCTTTCCGGTCGATAGTCTGAAGATTGACCGTTCCTTTATCCGCGACGTAGCCACCGATCCCAGTGGCGCTTCCGTCGTGACCAGCATCATCGATATTGCGCACAATCTGGGTCTGACCGCTGTTTCTGAAGGGGTGGAAACTCGTGAGCAACTGGCCTTCCTTGTCGACCGTTCCTGTGACATGTTTCAAGGGTATCTCTTCAGCAAACCTTTGCCCGCCGAGGATTTTGCCGCCCTGCTGCGCGAGGGACGAAAATTGAGCTTTGATTGACAGGAAAGCTGCAGTCCGTTGACGAGGGCTGGGCATTCAACATTTAGCGGAAGCAAAGGAATCCATACGTGAGCACGCTGGCCAAAACAAGCGAATTTCGCGCTATGCGCCCGCTTCTCCTTGCGAGCCTTGTTTTTCTGTTAGTTTCTGCTGCGGCGACGACCTTTATCTGGAACCTGCAACAGCGCTTGTTGCAGGAAGAAAGAACACGGGTCGCTGCCCTCGCTGGTGACCATGCAAATGCTCTCCAGCGCAACATCGAACACGTCTTGTCCGCGACGTATGCCCTTGCAGCTATGGTACGCCAAGGTCAGGGTGATTTCCCCAATTTTGCAGAAGTTGCCCAACAGATGCTTCCGCTCTATCCGGGAGCAGACTCTCTTCAACTCGCACCCGGTGGTGTCACGCGGCAAATTGTCCCTCTGGCGGGCAATGAAAAGGGGGTAGGTCGCGAACTTCTGATTGACCCTTTGCGCAACAAGGAAGCCCTGCTCGCCCGGGATAGCGGTAAACTCACCCTCGCCGGGCCCTTTGAACTTATTCAGGGAGGGATGGGAGCTATCGGACGCTTTCCGGTGTTTCTCGATGATGCCTCTGACAACAAATTGTTTTGGGGGTTTACATCCGTTGTTATGCGTTTTCCTGACCTCCTCGACAGCGTCCGTTTACCCCGGTTGGCTGAGGATAATTTTGCCTACGAACTCTGGCGCATTCACCCGGACACCGGTGAGAAGCAAACCATCACTTCATCGTCATCCCCTCTGTCGACTCCCCCGGTCAATCAAATTCTGAACCTGCCAAACGGCATCTGGACGCTCAGTGTGGCGCCCGTCAAGGGGTGGGGGAACCCCGTCGAGCGGTCGCTTATGGGCGTGTTCGGTTTGTTGTTCAGCCTGCTTCTGGCCTGGCTGACCAAATTGCTGGTTGAATCCAAAAATTACAAGGCCGGACTGGAAGAGTTAGTCAGCACCCGCACCACAGAAATCAAGGAGGCCAAAGAACACCTGCGTCTGCTGGAGGACAACCTGCCTGACAGTTATATCTACCAGTACCTCCGCGAAGCGGACAAAACTCCGCAACTTCTCTACCTGAGCGCCGGGGTGGAGCAATTGCACGGCATAAACCGGGAAGAGGTGCTGCAGGACGCCGCTACGCTCTTCCGGCAGATCGATCCGGAGCAGATTCCCGCCGTACTGACGGCAGATGCGGCCAGTACAAAGAATTTGACTGACTTCCAGATGGAATTGCGCATGCGGCGTGCCGATGGGCAGTGGCGTTGGTTGGAGGTTCACTCCCGCCCACGGATAAATGTCGACGGCCCAATCATGTGGGATGGTGTGGTGTCGGACATTACCGCCCTGAAACAAGTCGAGGCGGAATTGCGGCACAGTGAAGCGCGATATCGGGAGCTGTTTGTTGTCAATCCCCACCCCATGTGGGTCTATGACCTGGACACCCTGGCATTTCTGGCCGTCAATGACGCGGCGGTAAGCCACTATGGCTACAGCCGGGAAGACTTTCTCGCCATGACCATCCGTGAGATTCACTCGCCTGAGGAAGTGCCGAGACTTCTTGCCAATGTCTCCAGCGTGAGCACCGGTGTTGATAAAGCCGGCCGCTGGTGGCATTGCAAAAAGGACGGCAGTCTTATCCTCGTCGAAATCACCTCTCACACGCTGGTCTTCGCTGGCCGTCCGGCAGAACTCGTTGTTGCCTACGACATCACCAAACGCCATCTCGTCGAAGAAAAAATCCGGATGCTCAACGCCGAACTGGAGCAGCGGGTGGCGGAAAGGACCCGGGAATTTGAGGCCAAGAACGCCGAACTGGAAAGATTAAACCACCTTTTTGTCGGCCGTGAACTGCGGATGCGGGAATTGAAGCAGCAAATCGCCGCCATGGAGCAGCTGACATCCTCGGGAGGTCAAACATGAAGCGCCAGCCCGGGCTCCGCTTCCCCTTTTACATCGTCTTCATTTATTTTGTTGTCGGCGCAGTCTGGATCATTACTTCGGATCTGCTGGTGACGCAATTTGTCCCGGCGCAATATTACAAGCTGGTCTCGATTGCCAAGGGTTGGTTGTTCATCGCTGTAACTGCCGCCATCCTGGCCTTATTGCTTCGCCGCTATCACAAAGCGTTAGTCGCTCAAGAACGGCGTGTGCGAGAAATCATCGACAATCTGCCCAGCCCCCTTTATGTCTTTGACCCTGACGGTAAAGCTCTTCTCATCAACCGGGCCTTGGCCGATCTTTGCGGTTCCGGTATCGAAAATGCCGTGGGGAAGAGTCGTGAGGATCTTGGTATCGACGCCGAGGCCGCGGCTGAACACCGCTCTAACGATCTGGTAATATTCGAAACAGGACAGACGCTGATCAGAGAGGAATTCATCCCGCAAGCTGACGGCCGCCACATCTATCTGACGGTCAAATTCCCTCTGACCGCCGACGATGGCTCCATTGAGGGCGTCTGCGGGATCTCTACTGACATCACCGAGCGGAAAAAAATCGAAGAAGCGCTCCGTGCCAGCGAGGAAAAATTCCGGGCCATTTTTGAAGTCGCGTCTGTAGGAATTGTCCACGCTGATTTTCAGAAGGAAAAGATCCTTGTTAATAATGAAAAATACCTTGAAATAACCGGCTACACTGCCGACGAATTACGTTCTCTGCGCTTTTCCGAGCTTACCCATCCGGACGATCGCCAACGGGATTGGGAAATTCTCAGCCGGGCGGCGCGGGGTGAAGCTCCCTACTGTAATGAAAAACGCTATGTTCGTAAGGACGGATCCATTGTCTGGGTAAAACTGAATGTCGCGTTCATTCGTGACAATGCCGGCCAACCTCTCTACACAGTCGCTATCTGCGAAGATATCACTGACAAGAAACTGATCGATGAAAAATTGCTCAACTATCAGACAGGGTTGGAAGATGTGGTCAAAGCGCGGACCAGAGAACTGGAAGAAACCAAGCTGGCCCTGATCAACATCGTAGAGGATTTAAATCAGAAAACAGAAGAACTGGCCGCGACCAACCGGGAGCTGGAGTCCTTCTCCTACTCTGTTTCCCACGACCTGAAGGCACCGTTACGCGGCATTGACGGCTACAGCCGGCTGCTTGAGGAAGAATATCACGACCAGATCGATGCCGAGGGGCGCTGTTTTCTCGCCAATATTCGCCAGGGCACCGCACAGATGCACCAATTGATCGGGGATCTTCTTGCCTATTCACGGATGGAGCGAAGCGCCTTGCAACGCGTTGTCATCGACCTGCCAGCACTGATGCGAACGGTGCTGGCCGAGCGCGAGCTGGAAATGGCGCAGGCCGGGGTGCAGTTATCCCTGGATCTGCCCGATCTGCAGGTTCGCGCCGACCGCGACGGCCTGGCTCTGGTGTTGCGCAACCTGCTGGAGAACGCCCTGAAGTTCAGCCGGGACGCTCGACCGCCGGAGGTGGAGATTGGTGTACGCGTTGAGGGCGACAGGGCCGTTCTGTGGGTGAGAGACAATGGCATCGGCTTCGACATGAAATTCCACGACCGTATTTTCGATATGTTTCAGCGTCTTCAGCGCTCTGAAGACTACCCGGGCACCGGTATTGGTTTGGCCCTGGTCCGCAAGGCGATGCAGCGCATGGGGGGACGGGTGTGGGCTGATAGTGCCCCGCATGCGGGCGCCACCTTTTTTCTGGAGTTGTCGCGATGAATGCTTCTCTGCGAAACCGTTCTATCTTGTTGGTGGAAGATAACCCCACCGATGTCGATCTGACCCTGCGCGCCTTTGCCAAGCGCAAACTAATCAATCCAGTCTCTGTTGCCCGCGACGGGGAAGAAGCGCTGACCTGGATAGGGCGATGGGAAGCAGGAGAGCCGCTGCCGCTGGTAATCCTTCTCGATTTAAAGCTCCCGCGGCTGCATGGCCTGGAGGTGTTGACCCAGTTAAAAAATTCTTCTGTGAGTCGAGACATTCCGGTGGTGATTCTGACTTCCTCGGACGAAGATCAGGATATATCCGCAGCTTACCGGCTCGGCGCCAACTCATACATTGTCAAACCGGTGAACTTCGAAAAGTTTCTCGAAGTCGTTGACCGGATTGAACTTTATTGGTGCGTCACCAACCAGCCGAAACGCTGAACCCAAAAGGGGGGCGAAAGTGGGCACAAAAAAAGTATTACTGCGAGTACTTTATCTCGAAGACAATCCCGTCGATGCTGATCTGGTCCGGCGGGAACTGGCCAAAAGAGCACCAGAGATGGAATTGGTGATCGTTGCGACCCTGCTTGCCGCCCGGGAGCGACTGGCTCTGACGACACCGCCTTTTGACCTTGTTCTCGCCGACCTCGCTCTGCCCGACGGCAGCGGACTGGAGCTGCTGTCACATATCCGCGAACGCGAACTGCCCTTGGCAGTGGTCATTTTCACCGGTTCCGGTGACCAGGAGTCGGCAGTCGCCGCCCTCAAGGCCGGAGCCGATGATTATCTGGTCAAAAGATCCGAACACTTTGCGGATCTGTCGCGGGTGCTTGTCGCTGCGCATCGACGATTTCAGGCAAAACTCAAACAATCTGCTCGCCCCCTGCGGGTGCTTTATGCCGAGCCGAATGCCTTCGACGTCGACCTCGCCATTCGCCACTTTTCCCGGGAGTTTCCCTATATTCACCTTGAGGTGGTCGGCAGCGGCACCGACGTTCTATCCCGCCTGCCTCAATCCCTCGAAGCGCCGGCACCCTGCGATGTGCTGCTCCTTGACTACCACCTCCCCGGACTAACGGCTCTGGAAGTTGTCAGAATCCTGCGCCAGGAGCGCTGCCTGCCTATTCCTATTGTTCTGGTCACCGGCCAGGGGAATGAAGAGGTGGCGATTCAAGCGCTACGACTTGGCGTCAGCGATTATCTGGTCAAACGAGAAGGTTATCTGCAGCGCTTGCCCGTGGTGCTGGAAAACGTTCACAAACAAGCCGAACTGAACCGCGCCGAGGCTCGCTACCGCAATCTTTTTAACTCTATGCGGGATGTGATTGTCGTTGCTGACCTCTCCCGTACGATTATCGACATCAACCAACCGGCGTTGCGCACCCTTTTCGGTTATGAAACAGAGGAGGTGATGGGTCGGTCTACATCTATGCTGTATGCCGATCCCCAGCAGTTCGAAGATACCGGGCAGTCGGTATTCAACCGACCGGGGAGTGATTCCTCCGGAAAATTATTAGAGGTTTTGTTCCGGCGCAAGTCAGGGGAGATCTTTGTCTGCGAACTGTCTGCTTTAAAGCTGCAGGGGGACCAAGGAGAATCCGTTGGCAACATCGGTGTTATTCGTGAAATCACCGAACGTAAAAAGAAAGAGCAGGAACTCACTGAAAAAAATGCCGAGCTCGAACGATTTACTTACACCGTTTCCCACGACCTGAAAAGTCCGCTGGTGACGATAAAAACCTTTATCGGTTTTCTGCAGCAGGACCTTGCCGGCGGCAATGCGTTTGGCATCGACAAAGACATAAATTACATGCTGACCGCGGCGGATACGATGGAAAAACTTCTTGATGAGCTGTTGCTGTTCTCGCGGGTAGGTCGGATGGGCAACGTGCCGGTTGCGGCCAACTTCCACGATCTGGTGTGCGAAGCTTTAGCCAGCGTTGCTGGCAGCATTGCCAAGCGCGGCGTGACCATAAAGTTAGCCAGTGACGACGTTGTGTTGTTTGGCGACCGGTCACGACTGATAGAAATTTGGCAGAACCTTATCGATAACGCCATTAAGTACATGGGTGATAATCAGAGTGCGCCTTGTGTTGAAATCGGCATCGACAATGCCGGCGGTGAACCGGTCTTTTACGTGCGCGATAACGGCATCGGGATTGAGCCGTGCTATCAGGAAAAGGTTTTCAGTCTCTTTGAGAAGCTTGATTCCAAAAGTGAGGGGACCGGCCTTGGTCTCGCCCTGGTAAAACGAATCGTAGAGCTGTATAAGGGCCGTGTCTGGTTCGAATCATCCGGCCAGAACTGTGGAACCTGTTTTCGCTTCACCCTCCCGGCGGCGTTGGCTCCCTCAAAGGAACAGCCATGACAGGGAGTTTACATGTCTAACCCCTTGATCATCGCGCACCGCGGCGCGTCCTTTGATGCTCCGGAGAATACCCTGGCCGCTTTCCACTTGGCATTTGCGCAGGGCGCTGACGGGATTGAGGCGGATTTTCGCCTGAGCAGCGACAATGAAATTGTCTGTATCCATGACGCCACAACCGGTCGCACCGCTGATGGCAATCTGCGCGTTGCCACCCACTCCCTGACCGAACTACGTTGTCTCGATTTCGGGGGATGGAAGGGTCGGCAATGGCAGGGCGAAAGAATTCCGACCCTTGCCGAGGTGCTGGCGATCTTGCCGACCGGCAAGAAATTCTTTATCGAGATCAAGTGTGGCGCCGAGATTATCCCGCCGTTACGCAAACTCTTGACCACCACCGTCATCGCCGCGGAGCAACTCTGCTTTCTTACTTTTGATGCGTTACTGCTGGCAGCTCTCAAAGGAGCTTTTCCGACGATCAAGTCCTGTCTCAATGTCGAATATCACCGCACCAAACTGGTCGGCGCCTGGCAACCCTCGACGAAGGAAGTTTTGCGGATTCTGTCGAACTGCGGCGCCGCTGGCCTCTCCTCCCAGGCGCACCGCTGTATCGATACTGACTTTATCGAACACTTGCGCTCATCCGGCAAGGAACTGCACATCTGGACAGTTGATTTTTTAGCCGACGCCCGTCATTATCAAGCGCTGGGAGTCGACTCCCTGATGACGAACCGGCCGGGATTTCTGCGCCAGGGACTCTTTGTCGCTACGTTGTGATCCCCTGCTTGCCGGAGAAGATAGAGAATGAACCGTCGTGCTTATCTGACTTCCGGTCACGCCATCGCGCTCCTCGAAAACCTGTCCCGCGTCCGCATCAACGTGCATGGCCGCGAAAATCTTTCTGCTGCCCCGACCATCTTTGTCGTCAATCACTTTACCCGCATCGAGACCCTCCTCCTTCCTTTCCACATCTACTCCCTGACCCAGCGGCCGGTCTGGTCGCTGGCAGATGCAGCACTGTTTCGCGGCACCTTCGGCAACCTTCTCGACGCCCTTGGCGCGGTCTCGACCAAAGCCCCCGACCGCGACCGCTTGATGGTCAAGAGCCTGTTAACCGGCGAAGCCAACTGGATCATCTTTCCGGAAGGGTGCATGGTCAAGGACAAATTGATCCTTGAACAGGCGCGTTATGCCATCTCTTGTGCCGGCGGCCGCAAGCCGCCTCACACCGGCGCTGCTACCCTGGCGCTGCGCACGGAATTCTACCGGAAAAGGCTGCAAACCATCGTAAACGACTTTCCGGCCGAGGCAGAGCGACTAAGTGCCCTCTTCGGCATCGCGGCACCAACGGAAGTTTTGACGGCTCCCACGCAGATTATTCCGGTCAACATCACCTATTATCCTCTCCGTGCCAAGGAGAACACCCTCAGCCGCCTCGCTGAACGCTACCTCGGCGATTTACCGGAACGCTTTCACGAAGAACTGGTGATCGAGGGGGCGATGCTGCTGGAAGGGGTTGATATCGACATCCGCTTCGGCGCGCCGCTGGCAGTCGAGGATTGCCTCGACTCTACCGAGATCATGAACGATATTAATTCCGTGCAGCGCATCGATTTCAACGATCGCCT
Organism: Pelobacter sp. UBA5610; assembly: GCA_002424645.1. Lineage (GTDB taxonomy): Bacteria > Desulfobacterota > Desulfuromonadia > Desulfuromonadales > Syntrophotaleaceae > Syntrophotalea. The sequence goes on from DIKU01000087.1 coordinate 17,677, forward strand.
CCCTTCCCACCATGCCATGCGCAAAGAAGCGTTCCACATCATGCAGAGCTATATGGCGGCGATCTACAAACTGACGACGGTGAACCACGATCACCTCTTCGCTTCCCTGCTGCGCGCTTTCCCCTTCAACAAAATGACTCCCGTCGATTTTCGCCGACGGGTCTTTCTCCTGAGTAACGACCTGACCTCTCTCGGCCTGCATCAACACCACAGCCTGGAAGAAGGGCAGTTAGCCCTCTTGACCGACGACCGTTTTAACAAATACCACGAATTTCTCGCTTTGGCCCTGGAGACCGGGGTTTTGCGCCAGGAAGGCGATTATCTGGTCAAGGATCCGACGAAATTCTCTTCACCCCTGGCTCTCAATCGCGCCCGCATTGACAATCCCATCGGCGTCCTTGCCAACGAAGTCTTACCGCTGGGCAAACTGCAAAAGCGGATCCGTTTTTATGCCTACCTGCCGCCGCTGGCCGTGCGTTATCTGGTGGCGAAACAGATTATCAAAGGAGCAGAGCAGGAGTTTGAGGTCGATTATCAGCATTTTTTTCAGACTGGCGAGTCCAAAGAGCAGGAGGTGGGGAGACCGTTTCTGCTGCGCGGTTCCTCCCGTAAACTCGGGATCATTCTCGTCCACGGCTTTTTAGCCGCTCCCCGCGAAATGATCGAGCTTGCCAATTACCTGCAGCAGCGCGGCTGGTGGGTCTACGTCCTCCGGGTCAAGGG
>DIKU01000087.1:18525-20133 GCA_002424645.1 Pelobacter sp. UBA5610
CCCTCGACTGCGCTGCCCGCATTCCTCAGGTTATAGGGGTCTTCGCCGTGTCTCCGCCGATGCAGCTGCAAGATCTGTCATCAAGATTTGCGCCGACCATCGCCGCCTGGAATCGCTTGATGGATATATTGAAACGGGAGGGGGGGAAGAAAGAGTATGCCGAGATCCTCCCGGAACATCCCGAGATCAACTATCACCGCCTGCCGATTGCCAGCCTGCTGGCCATGGAGAATTTCATGAAAGCGCTCGCGGCCAAACTGCCGGCGATTACCGTACCGACCTTGATTGTCCAGGCCAAAGGGGATCCGGTGGTGACGCCGGACGGATCAAAGCGCCTCTTTGAAAAGCTCGGGGCCAAAGAGAAGGAGTATCTCCTCGTTGACCTGAATCGTCACGGCATCCTCTCGGGCCCCGGGGCAGAGCAGGTCCATAGCGCCATTGCCGCCTTTATCGAGCGGGTGTTGAAATTAAAAGAGACGAAAGAGTAGCGGAAGGGGGAACGATCGATAAAAAGGCTGCAAGTCTGAGGACTTGCAGCCTTTTTATTTTGAAAATGGTCAGATAAAAGCAGAAAGGGTGATTATCAACCGCCGGTCCCTTGTTGGAGTTCGACGAGAATCAACTTGGCGACCGCCTTGAGCGTTTCAAAGACCCCTTCCCCGGTCGTAGCGCAGGCCTGAAATTCCGGCACACCACGGGGATTGAGGAGCGCGCGCAACTCTTCGAGGGGGGTGACATTCGGCAGATCGCACTTGTTATACTGGATGACAAAGGGGATCTTGTCGAGATCGTAGCCCTGTTCTTCGAGATTGATGCGCAGATTGTCAAGGCTCTCGATATTGGCGTCAAAGCGCTCTTCCTGCGAATCAGCAACAAAGACGACACCGTCAACCCCTTTGAGAATCAGTTTGCGCGAGGCATCGTAAAAGACTTGTCCGGGGACAGTGTAAAGATGAAAACGGGTTTTGAAGCCGCGAATCTCACCGAGAGCCAGCGGTAAAAAATCGAAGAAAAGGGTGCGCTCGGTCTCGGTCGCCAGGGAGATCATCTTCCCCTTGGCGTCCGGTGCTGTTTTTTGATAAACGTGCTGCAAATTGGTCGTCTTGCCGCACAATCCCGGACCGTAATAAACGATCTTGCAGTTAATTTCCCGGGAAGCATAGTTGATAAAGGACATAAGGATCTTTCCTGTCAGCTGAACAGGTTGTCGATGTCGTCGTCGGTAATTTCGGCGAAGGGGCTGAGGGCGTTGCCGCTCTTTTCCTGAACTTCCGCCTTCCTGGCGAGGTCGTAGAAGATCTGGGTCAGCTCTTCACTCCCTTTTTTCACCCGCAGACGGACCAGCCCGAGGGAACTGCGCTGATCGAAGATGACAACAAGGATGACCCGTTCAGCGACGATCGAGATATGGAGATTATCCTTTTCCCCTTCGTGGAAGAGGATGGAAAATTCCTTCTCACCGATGAGTTTGGCGAGTCCGCCGGTGGCGGCAATATTGCCGGCAGTCAGGGAGGCGAGACTGGTGGTGTCGAGGTGCTCAGTTTCGCCGACAGCAGAAATCAGCTGGCCGTTTTTATCGACCAGAAAGATGACCTTGGCATTCGCATC
>DIKU01000107.1:0-11541 GCA_002424645.1 Pelobacter sp. UBA5610
ATGGCAGCATTAGTCGCTGCTGTATGGCCAAGCGTCTGCCAATAGGCGATTGCGCATGCCAAGGCATCTGCGGCGTCGGCACCGGGTGGCTTTTGCAGGGCCAGATGACGCTGAACCATCAGCTGCACCTGATCCTTGGTGGCGCGCCCAGAGCCCACCACCGATTGCTTCACGCGCAGCGGCGTGATCTCTGCAATGGGCAGGACTTGTTGCGCCAGTGCCGCAATGGCCACGCCGCGGGCCTGTCCGAGCGATAGTGTTGACTGTGGATTCACATTGACGAACACGCGTTCAATCACCGCGCAGTCAGGCTTAAAGTGCGCGATAACTTCCAGCATCCCAGAGAAGAGCTCGGAGAGTCGCTCGGGTTCGGTGCCCGATAACGCCGGCTTAATCAGCCCGCTGCCCACATAGACAATGCGCTGCCCCTGGGCATCAATCACACCAAAGCCTGTTTTGCGCAGACCTGGATCGATGCCAAGGATTCTCATTGCCGTGCTGGGCCTAGTGACGGAAATGCCGCATGCCGGTGAAGACCATGGCAATACCATGCTCGTCGGCGGCGGCGATGACTTCATCGTCCCGAATCGAGCCGCCAGGCTGAATAACAGCCTTTATGCCGGCCTTGGCGGCATTGTCCAAGCCGTCGCGGAACGGGAAGAAAGCATCAGACGCCATCACCGAACCCGGGACCACCAATCCGGCCAGATCGGCCTTGATAGCAGCGATACGGGCGGAATTGACGCGACTCATCTGACCTGCGCCAACGCCAATGGTCATACCGTCCTTACCGTACACGATGGCATTGGATTTAACGAACTTGGCTACGCGCCAGGTGAACAGCAGATCCCGCATTTCATCCTCGGTGGGGATGCGCTTGGTCACGGTTTTGATATCGCCACTCAGCAGCAGATCGGCATCCTGCACCAGCAGTCCGCCGTTGACCCGTTTAAAATCGTAACGGGCGCCGGGCTGCTGCGGCCAGTAGCCGCATACCAGCAAACGCACGTTTTTCTTGGCGGCGATAATTTCGATGGCTTCGGTGGATACCGCCGGGGCGATGATCACTTCGACGAACTGGCGATCAACGATGGCCTGGGCGGTGACGCCATCCAGATCCTGGTTGAAAGCGATGATGCCGCCAAAAGCGGATTCCGGATCGGTGGAAAAAGCACGGTTGTAAGCATCGAGCAGGGTGTTGCCAAGCGCCACGCCGCAAGGGTTGGCATGTTTGACGATAACGCACGCCGGACCTTCATCGAACTGTTTGACGCATTCCAGAGCGGCATCGGTATCGGCGATATTATTATAGGAAAGCTCCTTGCCCTGCAACTGGCGCGCAGTGGAAATGCTGGCTTCCTGCACGTCACGCTCGACGTAAAAAGCGGCTTTCTGGTGGGGGTTCTCGCCATAACGCATATCCTGCACTTTTTTGTACTGCAGGGTCATGGTATCCGAAAAGATTTCCAGTTCATCTCCGGTGCGCTGACCCAGCCAGTTGGAGATGGCCCCGTCGTAAGCGGCGGTATGCTGATAAACCTTAACGGCCAGCTTAAAATTGGTGCCCCGCGAAACAGCTCCGCCACTGCCTTTCATCTCGCCCAACACCTGGGCGTAATCGGCATGATCGACGACAACCGTAACATCCCGGTTGTTCTTGGCTGCGCTGCGCAGCATGGTCGGTCCACCGATGTCGATATTTTCGATAGCATCCTCAAGGCTGCAATCGGGTTTGGCAACCGTCGCTTCAAAAGGGTAGAGATTCACCACCACCATGTCGATCGGCTCGATGCCGTGTTCCTTCATCTTGGCCACATGTGCCGGATTATCACGCATACCGAGCAGGCCGCCGTGTACTTTGGGATGCAGGGTCTTTACCCGTCCGTCGAGCATCTCGGGAAAACCGGTGTATTCCGAAACATCCTTAACAGACAGACCTTCCTGCCGCAACAAAGTGGCAGTGCCCCCCGTCGAAAGGATTTCTACTCCAAAACCCGACAGTTCCCTGGCGAATTCGACAATACCGGTTTTATCCGAAACACTGATCAATGCACGTTTGATGACGGCCATGATGCAATCCTTTCCTGCTGTAAATACGAAATGCAGACACCATAACGGCCAATAAGCCGGAATCGCGTCAACCTTTAGGGCGAAAAAACAAAAAAACCGTCATCTCGGCGGTTTTCTAGAAATCCATAGCGGTAATAAAAGCTTTTTCAAAAACCGGGGTACCTGAAAGGGGCAATGGCTGCAGAGCCGCAGCCAACCTTTGCGCTTCTTCCGGTCCCCGAGCATCGAGCAGCAGACGACCGACTCCGGCCAGCACACCGGCCTGCGTAAAGCGTACTTTATCTACCATGTTTGCGGGGAGCATGGCAACCCTTTTCAAAACCTGCCTCGACATGGAAAAACCAAAGGCGCCGGTGAGCGTGACGTACTCCACAGCGGAAGATTCCACTCCCGCACGCTGCAGCAGACATTCGGTACCGGCCAGCACCGCCGCCTTTGCCAGCTGAAAATTACGGATATCCTGCTGGTCTATCAAAATATCGACCGACGCATCGCGGTACAGTCGCAGGACTCTTCCATGCGGCGTTGCGGCAATATACCGGGACAGGTTGGTCGGGACTTCAAGAGGATCGAGGATGGTTCCATGCCTATCGATAAGGCCGCCATCCAGCGCAACCGCCAAGGTCGCGGCCAGGCCGCTGCCGCACACTCCCCGCGGCACACCCCCGCCGATCACCGTCAGGCGCAGCGTATCGTCAACCACCGTCACATCGCTTATGGCACCGGCCTGAGCTATCATGCCGCAGGAGATGCCGCCCCCCTCAAAAGCCGGCCCGGCGGCTACTGAAGTCACCCGCCAACGGCCGCCGGCATACAGGGCCATTTCACCATTGGTCCCGGCATCGAGAAAAAAACTCTTTTCCGGAACCTCAGCTTGTGCATAGAGAAAAGCCACCAGGTCGCCGCCGACATATCCGCTGACCAGGGGGAACAGATACACAGGCACCGACAGGCCAAGATCAAGCTGCTCGCAAGCGAGGTAAACCGCCTCGCGGCATGATGGACGATGGGGAGGAAACAGGATCGAGTTTACCGGCAGGCGTCTCAGCAGATACACTATCCCAGGATTACCGGCGGCAGCTGCCGCACCGATATCGGCAGGCCGCAGGCCCGCCTGCTGCAGCAGCGTACCGACAAGATCGCGCAAGCCATCGCGCAACAAATCCTGCAATCGGCTCGCTGATCCGTCAAGAGCCTGTTCCAGGCGACGCATGATATCGGCCCCCAGTACCGCCTGGGGATTAAGCAGACGCGCTTCGGCCAAAACCCTGCCGTCGGCATCGAGCAGACGACCGGCCAGGGTAGTGGTGCCAAGATCGAGCGCCAGCAGATATTGGCCAGACATCATCCGCCCTCCCGGGAATACATAATAAAACACCAAACATCATGCAGTGGCTAAACAGCCAACAGGTTTTCTTCAGTCACCACGATTGACGCGGGGCACTCGCTTGCTGAACTGGCAGAAGACTTCATAACTGATGGTACCGATGCGCTGCGCCCATTCATCGGCAGAGATACACTGACCGTTGTCGCAGCCAAGCAGGGTAACCTCATCGCCGACCGTCACGCCGGGGATATCGGTCACATCGATCATGGTCCAGTCCATACAGACGGTGCCGACCACCCGAGCGCGTTGGCCGCGGACCAGCACTTCACCTACATTCGATAAATGGCGACTGTATCCATCGGCATAGCCTACCGGAATAACAGCCAGGTCCGTCGGACGTTTGGCCACAAAACGATGGCCATAGGACACGCCGGTTCCTTCCGGCACCCGGCGCACCTGCGCCACCCGGGTACGAAAACTCATTACCGGCCTGAGGTCGAACTGTCCGGCAAAAACCGGACTGGGCAGACCACCGTAAAGCAGAATGCCGGGACGTGAAAGGTTGCATTCGGGCACTTCCCGCGTCAACAAGGCGGCACTGTTGCTCAAATGAATGTAGCGAGGCTCAAAACCGGCCTGTCGCACCACGGCCAGACAGGATCGAAAAGTCGCCACCTGCTGCTGATTGATGACATCATCCGGTTCGTCCGCCATGGCCAAGTGCGAAAACAATCCGTCCATGCGCAACCCGGACAAGGACCCCAGTTCTCCCAGCACACCAGGAAGATCCTCGGGGCGAAAACCGACGCGGCTCATGCCGGTATCCAGCTTCATGTGAAAAGGAAGCACCACTCCGGCCGATAGCGCCGCGCTATTCAAGCGCCGCGCAACATCCATATCGAAAAGGGTCGGAACCAGGCCAAAACGCAGAAGTTCTTCCTCCTGACCGGGATATAGCCCCCCCAGCACCAGAATCGGGCACACCACCCCGGCCTCGCGCAAAGCGACACCTTCTTCCACGATGGCCACGCCGAACATCTGCACACCGGCATCCTGCAAGGCCATGGCCACACGGGCAGCACCATGACCATAGGCATCGGCCTTGACCACGGCAAGAATCCCCTGCCCCGGTCCAGCCAACTTTTGAGCCTGGCGAAAATTATGTTTTAATGCCTCAAGGTCGATTTCAACACGCGTGGGACGATGTCCCCAGGGATCGTTCATGACGGCTTATTCCTGAATCTGGATATAAATCGGCCGGCTAAGGACCGAAGACAAAACGGAAAAATTCGACAGAACCAATACGCTACTGGATCTGACAGCGCACGGCCTGACAGTTACTATGGGGAAGACCCTACTTCCGAGCGGCAGCAGGTAACGAATCCGTGCAAAACTACTTAGCACGACACCTCTGGCCTGTAAAGTGCAAAACTGACTTTTGCTCTATCCGCCGCGGGCGGGGGTTGCTTGACAGGCAAAACAGCATTCGCTAGAGTGGCTGCGGTTTTCTGTCTTGCAGCAGAACAGCAACCAAAACGCTATATTTTACTTTACATGATACGCCGGTAACGTATTAAAATAAACGAGCGTATACAGATTCTCCTGTACACGAACATAACCGCTAGGGGCGTCTTTGCACTGAGAATTCCGTGTAACGCGGAATAACCCTTGGAACCTGAACCGGGTGATGCCGGCGTAGGGAAGCGGTGTCGCAAGGCAATAGTGATGATCGTCACGTGCTTTCCGGCCGTGGCGTTTTTTTATATCCAACGAGAGGCCCTCATGAAAAACAGACAGATTCAAGGTCTGTATCTCATCACCGACGATTCCCATGGCGATCAGTTGCAGGCCAAACTCGTTGCCGCTCTCAAGGGGGGCACCCGCATCGTTCAATACCGGGGCAAACATCGGCCGGAAGCGGAGCAGCAGCAGGATGCCCAAATGATTCGCACACTGTGCCACCGGGCCGGGGCACTGTTCATTGTCAACGACAATCCCTACCTGGCACGTGACTGCCAGGCCGATGGCGTACATCTGGGCCAGCAGGATATGAGCATTGCCGAGGCCCGCAACCTGCTAGGTCCGGACAAAATTATCGGTACGTCCAACCGTAGTGTCGAGCAGGCTGTCGCCTCGCAAAATGCCGGTGCCGACTACGTTGCTGTTGGCAGCATTTACCCCACCGGCAGTAAACACGACGCCGTGCACATCGGCCTCGATGTTTTGCGTGACATACGCCGGGCCGTCCAGATTCCTCTCGTGGCCATCGGCGGCATCGACCGTGACCGGGCGGGTGATGTTATCGATGCGGGCGCTGACGCCATTGCCCTGATTTCCGCCGTTATGGCCGATCCCCGCCCCGCCCTTGCCGCGCGGGAAATCGCCCTGCAGTTCAACCGCCGCGCCCCCGTTCCACGAGGCCGGGTATTGACCGTAGCCGGCTCCGACAGCGGCGGCGGCGCCGGCATACAGGCCGACCTCAAAACCATCACCCTGCTGGGTGGCTACGGCATGACCGTCATCACCGCCCTGACCGCTCAGAATACCTGCGGCGTACGGGGCATCTACCCTGTCCCGCCCGCTTTTGTCGGTGAACAACTGGTGGCGGTACTTGAAGATCTTGCCCCGGAAGTGGTCAAGACCGGCATGCTGCTCGATTCCGCCATCGTGTTTCTGGTCGCCCAGGCACTGGAGGATTACGGCCTGTTGGCAGTGGTCGATCCGGTCATGGTCGCCAAGGGTGGTGCCCTGCTGCTGCGCGAAGAGGCCACCAAAGCCTGCCTCGACCACCTGCTGCCGCATACCTATCTGCTTACCCCCAACCTGCCCGAAGCCGAGGAATTAACCGGATTGAAGGTACATACGGAAGCGGACATGGAAAAAGCCGCCCGGCGCCTGCAACAACTCGGCGCACGCAACGTTCTGCTTAAAGGGGGGCATCTCGACGGCGAGGCCGTCGATCTTTTGCTCGATGGCGAAACCTTGCACCGGCTACCGGAAAAACGGATCGCAACCCGCAACACCCACGGCACCGGGTGCACAAGTTCCGCGGCCATCGCCGCCCTGCTGGCGGCCGGACACCCTCTACCCCAGGCGGTAAAACTGGCCAAAGAATTCATTACCGAAGCGATCCGTACAGCCCCCGACCTCGGCGCCGGACACGGGCCGGTCAATCACTTCACCGCGGCCAAGTACCTGCTGAACAAAATCGAAGGACAATAAATTCCCGACAGCGCCTTACCGCTTTCAACTTGCAGCTTACAGCTTTGACGTATGAGAGGTAAATTCATGACTCAGCTTGAAATGGCCCGCCAGGGCATCGTCTCCGATAAAATGAAACAAGCCGCCGCCGATGCCGGCATCGATGCCGAAATCCTTCGCCAACGGATTGCAGAGGGCACGGCCATCGTCTGCCACAACAACCGACACATTAACGGCCGCCCCCTGGCCGTCGGCAAAGGCTTGCCCACCCGGGTCAACGCCAATATCGGTACCAGCAAGGACGACACCAGCATCGACAAGGAACTGGAAAAAGCCCGTGTCGCGGTTGCCGCCGGTGCCGATGCGATTATGGACCTGTCCACCGGCGGTCCCATCGACGAAATCCGCCGCGCTATCATCGCCGAAACCCAGGCCTGCATCGGCAGTGTGCCCCTCTACCAGGCCGCCTGCGACACGGTGGTGAAAAAAGGCAAAGCCATCGTCGACATGACGGCCGATGAAATCTTCGACGGCATCAAAAAACACCTCGATGACGGCGTCGATTTCATTACCGTGCACTGCGGCGTGACCCGCGCCACCGTTGAACGCATGGACAACGAAGGGCGCATCATGGAAGTCGTCTCGCGTGGCGGGTCCTTCACCGTCGCCTGGATGGCCCACAACCAGGCGGAAAATCCGCTCTACGAGTACTACGACCGCCTTCTGGAGATGGTCAAGCCCTACGATGCCACCCTCTCCCTGGGTGACGGCTTCCGTCCCGGCTGCCTTGCCGATGCCACCGACCGTGCCCAGATCCATGAACTGATCATCCTCGGCGAACTGACCCAACGCGCCTGGGATGCCGGCATACAGGTTATGATAGAAGGACCCGGCCATGTCCCGCTGAACCAGATCGAGGCCAACATCCAGCTGCAAAAACGCCTCTGTCACGGCGCCCCCTTCTATGTACTCGGTCCCCTGGTCACCGATATCGCACCCGGTTACGACCACATCACCTGCGCCATCGGCGGTGCCATCGCCGCCAGCGCCGGGGCCGACTTCCTCTGTTACGTCACCCCCAGCGAGCACCTGTGCCTGCCCACCGCCCAGGACGTGCACGATGGCGTCATGGCGACCCGCATCGCCGCCCATGCTGCCGACATCGTCAAGGGCCTGCCAGGCGCCATGGAAAAAGACATCGCCATGAGCAAGGCCCGCAAGGCCCTCGACTGGGAAACCCAGTACTGCCTGGCCATCGATCCCGAACTGGCCCGTAAACGGCGCGGGGAATCGGGCGTCGACGAGGAGCATGGTGCTTGCACCATGTGCGGCGAATTCTGTGCCTACAAGGTTATGGACGAGCGCAAACAGAAGAAATAAAGCCGGCAAAAGGCCCGGGAACGGAGTACCAGGCCGATCTCACACCATTAATAACATTGGAATTTCATGTAAAGAGCCTCAAAGTCCCTAAGACTTGAGGCTCTTTTTTTAAGGTGATGCGACGTGTGCCCACTCCCGTTGCCAATTTTGATAGAAGGAAATCGGTGGCGCACCACCGGCGTTGGCCCGACACGACAGACCGATAAATAACGACATTAACAACCAAATAGCGCCCTTCCAGGGTGCTCTCCTTAGCTTCCGGCCGCATACCATTCAAGCTAAAGATTATCACTTTCATGCCTGGACAAGCCGGCCCCGATTCGCCAAAAGGGGTTTCCAAACCTAAGCGCCTGCCTTACGACATGATAAGATAGACCAGGTGGTTGTCTGTGCCTCGTCATACCCCTTCCTTATCAAGGTGGCGAACTGCCGGTTCCTCCCTGAAGGGGGGATGAAAAGCAGGACCGAGGCAGGCAAGTTCTGCCGCCTGAAGGAGCTCCAGAACCATGTCAAACAACGATTCCAGGACAATTCTTGTCGCCGGAGCAACAGGCTATATCGGTGGCAGACTCGTGCCACGCCTGTTGAACGCCGGTTACCGGGTCCGTGCTATCTGCCGCACTCCGGCCAAACTCCTGAGTCGTCCCTGGGCGGCACACCCGGAACTGGAGATCTATCCGGCTGACCTGCTCGATTATGAGAGGATCACGCAGGCCGCAGCAGGCTGCCGTGCCGCGTATTACCTGATCCACTCCATGGGGCCACAGGTCCTCGATTTCGCCGCCACCGACAGGAAGGCTGCAGCAAATTTTGCAACGGCGGCAGAAGCGGCAAATCTCGAGGAAATTATTTATCTCGGAGGGCTTGGTGAAGATGAACCGGACCTGAGTCCCCATCTTCGTTCCCGGGCCGAAGTGACAAAGGTGTTGCGGCAGGGTCGGGTACCGGTGACAGTGCTGCGCGCGGCGGTGATTATCGGGTCAGGCAGCGCTTCCTTTGAGATCCTGCGCTATCTTGTAGAACGCCTACCGATAATGATCACCCCCCGCTGGGTAGAAACACCGTGTCAGCCCATTGCCATCCGCAACGTGCTGCATTATCTGATCGGTTGCCTGGATAACGAGGTTACCCGCGGGAAAACCTTCGATATTGGCCAGGAAGAGGTCGTTACCTATCGGCGACTCATGGAGATATATGCCGAAGAAGCCGGTTTGAGGAAGCGGTTGATTATCCCGGTACCTCTGTTGACGCCGCGCCTGAGTTCCTACTGGATATCATTGGTCACCCCGGTGCCGTCCGAACTGGCCCGCCCACTCACAGAAGGGTTGCGCAATCCGGTGGTCTGCCACGACTTTTTGATACGGGCGCTGCTACCACAGCGACTTCTCGACTGCCGCGAGGCTATCCGGCTGGCACTGGAACGAACCCAACATTATCGGGTTGAAACCTCCTGGAGCGACGCAGGACCCGTGCCCCTTGCGGAGTGGCGCATGGCGGGAGATCCCCACTGGGCAGGCGGCACCGAACACCGGGACTGCTGGCGGATCGTTTTGGAGGCCGGAGCCGAGGAAGTGTGGCAGGCCGTCGCAAGCATAGGCGGAATGACCGGTTGGTACCACGCCAACTGGCTCTGGCGCCTGCGGGGTTTTCTGGATCGACTGGTGGGCGGCATCGGTCTGCAACGCGGGCGACGCGGCCCAGTGGAACTTTATCCGGGGGATGCACTTGATTTCTGGCGGGTCTGTGAGGTGGATAGGCCCCGCCATCTTCAACTAGCTGCCGAAATGAAGTTACCGGGACAAGCATTGCTTGAATTCCACATCAGTGAAGACACCCCGAAACAGACCGAATTATTGCTCATCGCCCGGTTTCTGCCTCGCGGCCTGTTGGGGCCGCTATATTGGCGGGCTGTCATGCCCCTGCATCGTTATGTTTTTAACGGCATGCTGCGCGGCATCGCCAGGCGCTTGCAAAAGAAAACCCTGCAGGGTCCGAAGCGGATAAGACCATCGTCCGGGTCAAAGTGAGTGGAGAGGCATGCGATGAAAAAATGAATACACCGGAAGGGAGGGCATCCTGCCTGCTCACCAAGGCAAAAATAAAAAAACCAATCAAGTCATGGTAGGTTGCCAAGTTCCCTAAAGAGACATGCCCGGCAGGTTTATTACAGATTTTTCCTCCAGCCGGTTATCGGACTGCAGCATCGAATCTTCTCCGGAAAAGGACCTCGCAACGGCATCAAATTCGTCCGCCTGCGCGAGGAAAGCGTCGACGATATGGGGATCGAAATGGCTCCCTTTCTCCCGACAGATCTCATCGATGGAAAAAGCGTGGGAACGTGCTTTTTTGTAAGGCCGCTTGCTGCGCAAGGCATCATAGACATCCGCCAAAGCCACCACTCGGGCGGACAGGGGGATGTTTTCCCCGACCAACCCGTAAGGATACCCGCTTCCATCCCATTTCTCATGATGAAACAACGCGATATCCCTGGCAAAGGCCAGGTAACTGTCCTTCCCGAATTCATCCACAAAGACATTATTGGCTTTCGCAAGCACATTCCCGGCAACGACCGTATGCGTTTTGACCTCATCGAATTCTTCCGGGGTCAAACGGCCCGGTTTCAGCAAAACATTTCTGTCAACGGCGACCTTTCCTATATCGTGCAGAATCGACGCCAACTGAATATTGTTAGCATAATTGGGTTTTTTTCGGATATAGGACGCATAGGGTGAAGAACTTTCAAGCTGCCGCAACAACAATCCAACATATTCCTGAATCCGGGCAAGGTGGGACCCCGTATCGTGATCGAAGTTTTCCGCCAGGATCGCCAATGCTTCGATGGAAGTTTTTTGGGTAACCTTTATTTCAGCAGTCTGCGCAAAGACCTTATCCTCCAGGAGGTAATTAACTTCCTGGAGTTTCTTCTCCGCTTGCAGCTTTTTAACGATCGACGCACTGGCCTTAAAAATCATAATCAAAACAAAAACAAATAACAAACAGGACAAGCTGTAAAGAATCCGTGATGAATGTCTCAGGATTTTATCAAGACCTTGCTTTCTTTCCGTAATATCATAGTAAATCTCAAGAGCGCCTTCGAAAGAAGAGCCGTTCATGATCGGCACATAAACCTCGGCGACATCCCGCTTAAAAACGTGCCCCTCGGCCGTTGCACGATTTTTTTCTACGATTTTCGAATAGACGGAACCTTTTGCAACAATCTCCCAGAAGTAACTATGGGTATTTGTTTCGCCAACGTCAGCATTCTCGGTGCTATAGATAATGGTCCCCGTTCGGGAAAAGATCTTTAACTTTTCCAACCCGAAATCCCTGACCATCTGGTTGAGCTCTTCGATCTGAATACTATCCAAAAGTTCTGCGGATATAGTGGGCGAATGACCAAGAAAGGAAGTTTTGAAATGAGCAGCGGTTCTGCAAGCTTCGTTTTCCGTATTTTGCATCAATTGGTTAAAAAAAAGCGGCAGAACCTGATAGGTGCTGTAGGTAGGCAACAAGATGGCAATCAGCAGACAACCAAACAGCACATTGCGCAATGTTGGCGTCCT
>DIKU01000107.1:11699-13475 GCA_002424645.1 Pelobacter sp. UBA5610
AAAGCACCAACAACCCACCTCAGGGACAGAATAAAAGCATGGACAACTTGTCTTGACAACCTGACAACCTACGCCTAAAATAGGCAGACTACCATGGAGGCTCGTTGCATGCTCAACCCCGAATCCCCCATACCCCTGTACCACCAACTGGCCGAACGGCTCAGCGAACAGATCCGCACCGGCGAACTGACGCCGGGTGCCCGCATCCTATCGGAGCACCAACTGGTCGCCAAATACGGCATCGGGCGACCGACGGTACGACAGGCCCTCGACGCGTTGGTGCGCCAAGGCTTGCTGTGTCGGCGGCGCGGTTCGGGCACGTTTGTCTGCGAACCGGTGCAGGAAATCGATCTGTTTTCCCTGGACGGCACCAGGGCGGCCTTTCATAAAAAGGGTCTGATTGCCAAGACCTGCATCCGCGCAGCCATTCGGTTGCAACAGGTCGAAGACACACAGGACAACCCCTTTAGCGGCCGTCAGGCCTATTTCCTCTCGCGACTGACCAGCCTCGACGGCAAACCGGTGCTGCTGGAGGACCTGTATCTGCATCCGCAGATGTTTGCCGGCATCGACAAACTCGACCTGGCTGACGGTTCCCTGTCGCGCATCGCAGCGGAGCATTTTCTGCTGCGCCCGCAAGGAGGCAAACAGAGCTTCCGCATCGGTTATCTGGACGCAAACCGGGCCCGCTGCCTTGAGGCCACACCAACCACCCCGCTTCTGCAGGTCGAACGGCGCCTCGATTTCGCCGCCGGCCGCGACGGTTTTTTTTCGCGACTGTTCTGCCGAACCGAACACGTCGTCTTCTCACAACACATGGGAGCATTCGACCATGGATAAACGCGGTTATTTTTCTGAATTCGGCGGTTGTTTCATCCCCGAAGTCCTCACCCAGACCTTTGGAGAGCTGATTCAGGCCTACGAAGCGGCCAAGGCCGACCCGAGTTTCTGGCAGGAATATCTCGATGTCATGTCAACCTACTCGTGCCGCCCCACCCCGCTGACCTTTGCCGAGAACCTGACCAACCATTTCGGCGGAGCACGCATCTACATCAAGCGCGAGGACCTCAACCATACCGGGGCTCACAAGGCCAATAACGTCATGGGACAGGGACTGCTGGTCAAACGCATGGGCAAGACCCGCGTGATTGCCGAGACCGGTGCCGGCCAGCATGGCGTGGCCACCGCCACCATGGCGGCACGCATGGGTTTTGAATGCACGATCTACATGGGGGAGGAGGACGTTGAACGCCAGCGCCCCAACGTCTTCTGGATGGAGCGCCTCGGCGCCACGGTGGTTTCGGTGCGCGACGGCTCACGTACCCTCAAGGACGCTATCAACGAGGCGTTCCGCGACTGGGTATCCAATATGGACACCACCCATTATGTACTCGGCACTGCCTGCGGCCCGCATCCTTTTCCGGAAATGGTCGCCTGGTTCCAGTCCATCATCGGCACCGAGGCGCGCGAACAGATTCTCGCTCGCGAGGGTCGCCTGCCGAAACGCGTCTATGCCTGTGTCGGCGGCGGCTCCAACGCCATGGGGCTGTTTTCCGGATTCATGGAGGATCCGGTAGAGCTGGTGGGAGTCGAGGCCGGTGGCAAGGGACTCGATAGCGGCCTGCACGCTGCGCGCCTGAGCTCCAAAGATGCCAGCATCGGCGTCGCCCAGGGCTACAAGACCTATTTCCTGCAGGATAATGACGGCCAGATGCGTGACACCCACAGTATTTCGGCAGGTCTCGACTACGTCGGGGTCTCCCCTATTCTGGCGCA
>DIKU01000107.1:13544-19359 GCA_002424645.1 Pelobacter sp. UBA5610
CCGGCCCTGGAATCGTCCCACGCCTTTGCCCAGGCCTTCAAGGAAGCGCCAACCCTGTCGAAGGACGATATCGTCATCATCAACCAGTCCGGTCGCGGCGACAAAGACATCTTTACCGTTGCCGACGCTTTTAACGACCCGGCCTGGAAGGAATTCATCAAACACAAGGCGGAGCAATACCATGCTTGAGTCGACCATCCGCAACAAACTGGCCCAGAAGGATATTCTGCTGATGACCCATATCGTCATCGGTTACCCGAACCTGGAAACCTCTTTCGAGGTGGTCCGCACCATGGTGGAAGCCGGGGTCGACCTGATGGAGTTGCAGATCCCCTTTTCGGAACCGATGGCGGACGGCTCGGTCATTCTCAAAGCGAACCAGGATGCGCTGGCCACCGGAATCACTGTTGACCAGTGCTTCGATTTCGCCCAGAAGGTCGCCGCGACCTACGACATCCCGTTTCTGTTTATGACCTACTACAACATCCTGTTCAAGTACGGGGTCGAGGCATTCGCCGAGCGCATGGCCAAATGCGGTCTGTGCGGAGCGATCGTACCCGATCTTCCGCCGGAAGAAGCCGATGAATACCTGGCGGCCATGAACAAGCACGGCCTGTCGCCAATCTTTATCTTTGCCCCCAACACCGGAGAGGCGCGCATGCGCCAGATCGCCGCGCACGGCAGCGGTTTTATCTATTGCGTGGCACGCAAGGGCGTCACCGGCCTGCAAACCGACTTCTCCCAGCAACTCAGTGGCCACCTGGCCCATTGCCGCGCTTCGACGGAGTTGCCGCTGGCGTTGGGCTTCGGTGTCAAGGATCACGCCGATGTCCAATTCATCAAGGGCAAGGCCGATATCGCCGTAGTCGGCTCTGAAGCTATACGGGTGTTGGATAACCAGGGAGTAACAGCAGTCGGTGAATTTATCCGCACGTTGCGTTAAATGGTCAGATCCGGGACGCCAGGCGGCGTCCCGGCCAATAAAAATATCCCCTCTTTATAATTTTGTCCGGTTTCTGTTGCTTTTAACCACCATCCATGTTTATCATTGTTCACAAGTGTTGTTTTATTATCAAAGCATCTAAAAACCCCTCGTCTGCCGCCGTCAAGCGGAACATGTATCATGCCTGAGCGGCGCGGGGAACTGTCCATAAAAAGGAAAGGCAGCAATGGTTAAGGGGCTTATTTTCGATTGCGATGGCGTATTATTCAACAGCCTGCAGGCCAATGTGGCATTTTACAGTACCGCACTGCAGCAGTTGGGCCTGCCGCCCATCGGTAATGACGATCGGGAAAAAATTCATCTGTGTCATACGGTGACCACGCCGGAGCTGTTTGAAGCGATCCTTGGAGCGGAACGACTGGAGGAAGCACTACAGGTCTCACGCAGCATCGACTACACACAGTTTATTCCTCTGATGACCCCTGAACCGGGTATTCTGGAAGCTCTGGCGGAACTTTCCTCCCGCATGCCGCTGGCGGTCGCAACCAATCGCGGTGGCAGCATGCACGCTATCAGCCGTCATTACGAACTGGAGCGCTACTTCAAAGTCATTCTCACCTGCAAGGATGTCAAACGTGGCAAACCGCATCCTGACATGCTGCTGCTGGCCTCGGAAAAGCTCGGCATCGACCCATGTGAGCTGCTGTTCATCGGCGACATGGATGTTGACCGGGAAGCAGCCCAACGCGCCAACATTCGTTTTGTCGGATATCGCGGCGATTTTCCCGAGGCTATAAACATCGACAGTCATGCGCAATTGCTTGAAATGATCGAACATCTATAGGCCACCGGCCTTCAATTTTCTGACGAGGAGCGTATTCTGCCTGCAAAAGAATACGCTCATTTGTCCATTGACATACCCTGCTGCATCATCCTATCTTGCCATTTCGAGGCTGCGGTTAACCTTTAACATGGGTCAACCCTCAGCCTTCAAGAAAACTCTTCTACATCCATATTTTCCATTCACCTCAATCCCACGCAGGCGCTATGAAAAAACGTATTTTTCTGACCCTGGCCCTTCTCATCCTGCTCACCTGCATACTGGCGGGAATCAAAGTACTGCAGATTCGCCACATGATGGGCCAAGGGGCCCAATATACCCCACCGCCCGTAAAAGTAACTGCGACCACGGTACAAAAGAACACCTGGGAGACATTGCTCAGCGCTGTCGGCTCCCTTGAGGCGGTACAGGGCGTCAGCGTAGCGGCGGACCTGGCGGGCAAAGTTACCCGTGTCGCCTTTCAATCGGGAGACAAGGTCAGCAAGGGCGATCTTCTCATCCAACTCGATACATCCTCGGAGCAGGCCCAGTTGCCCGGTGCCGAAGCCGCGGTAACGCTCACCCGGCTCAATCTGCAACGGGCCGATCAGTTGCTGGCCGAACGTATCATCTCCCCCGCGGAACACGATCAGGCGGTAGCTGACTTCCGCCAGGCCAAAGCTCAGGCCGACACCATTCGCGCCACCATTGCAAAAAAAACCATACGTGCTCCGTTTGCAGGGCGCATCGGCATCCGACAGGTCGATCTTGGCCAGATGCTGAGCGAAGGGCAAACCATCGTGTCCCTGCAAAAGCTCGACCCCATCTATGTCAATTTCCTGTTACCCCAGCAGCAACTCGACAAGTTGCGCAGAGATCTTCCGGTACGCGTGACCAGCGATGCTTCCGGACAAACGATCGAAGGGCGCATCAGTGCTATCAATCCCGAAGTCGACAGCGCCACGCGCAACATACGCATCCAGGCAACTCTTGCCAATCCTGACGAAAAACTGCGGCCCGGCATGTTCGTCAATGTCGCGGTGGTCCTTCCGGCGACCGAAGAAGTACTGACCATTCCCGGAACGTCCGTACTTTACGCCCCCTACAGTGACTCGGTGTTTGTCATCGATGAACAAAAGGATGAACAAAGTGGCGAAACGCGCCAGGTGTTACGTCAGCAGCTGGTACGCCTGGGAACTAAAAAGGGTGATTTCGTTGCGGTGGAATCAGGGCTGAAAGAAGGACAAATGGTTGTGAGCACCGGCGTCTTTAAGTTGCGCAACGGGCAAACGGCCATCGTCGACAACAGTCTCGCACCGCCGTTCCAGACATCTCCAACACCGGAAAATAACTAGAGAGAAGCCGTCGCTACTCCCTGTCGAGGTTTGAGCGTATCATGAAATTTACCGATCTTTTCATTCGCCGGCCGGTTCTGGCCCTGGTGGTCAGTCTGGTTATCACCATCGCCGGGCTACAGGCTGTTCGCAGTCTCAATGTACGCCAGTATCCACGCAGTGAAAATGCCGCGGTCACCGTCACCACCGCCTATGTAGGAGCGAGCGCCGATCTGGTGCGCGGTTTTATAACGACCCCCCTGGAGCGTGCCATTGCCGCAGCCGATGGTATCGACTACATCGAATCCCAGAGCGCAAAAGGCATATCGACCATCAAGGTGCGCCTGAAACTCAACTACGACTCAACCAAGGCTTTATCCGAAATCAGCTCCAAGGTCGACCAGGTGCGCAACGACTTGCCACCCGAAGCCGAAGTTCCGATCATCAATATCGAATCCGCCGACAGCGAATTCGCTTCAGCCTACCTGAGCTTTTCCTCCGATGTCCTGCTGCAGAACCAGATCACCGATTATCTGATGCGGGTGGTGCAGCCACGCCTGTCTGCGGTGGAAGGGGTGCAGCGCGCCGACATCCTCGGCGCCCGTACTTTTGCCATGCGCATCTGGCTCAAGCCCGAGCGCATGGCCGCGTTCAATGTCACCCCCACCCAGGTTCGCCAGGCACTGGCAGCCAACAACTACCTTTCCGCGGTGGGGCAGACCAAGGGGGCGCTGCTCCAGGTCAACCTGACCGCCAATACCAACCTGCAGACCGTCGACGAATTCCGCAACCTGGTTATCCGCCAGCAGGACGGCGCCATGGTACGGCTTGCCGATATCGCCGATGTCGTCCTGGGAGCCGAAGATTACGATACCGAGGTACGCTTTTCCGGTCAGACCGCGGTATTCATGGGGATCTGGACTCTGCCCAACGCCAACTCGCTGGATGTCATCCGCCGCATCCGCGCGGAAATGGAGAGTATCCGCAAGGATCTGCCGGAGGGGCTGAAAGGCCAGGTTGCCTACGATGCCACGGACTATATCAATAACGCCATTCACGAAGTCATAAAAACCCTCGGTGACACGCTGGTCATCGTGGTGATCGTTATTTTCCTGTTCCTAGGTTCCTTGCGTTCGGTGCTGGTGCCGGTCGTGGCCATCCCGCTGTCACTCATCGGGGCAGTGTTCCTGATGCAGACTTTCGGCTTTACCGTCAACCTGCTTACCCTGCTCGCTATCGTGCTGTCGGTGGGACTTGTCGTGGATGACGCCATCGTGGTGGTGGAAAACGTCGAACGTCATCTGCGGGAAGGGCAGACGCCTCTACAGGCAGCGATCCTCGGGGCGAGGGAACTGATCGGACCGATCATCGCCATGACCGTTACCCTGGCGGCGGTTTACGCTCCCATCGGCCTGCAGGGCGGACTCACCGGTGCCCTGTTCCGCGAGTTCGCCTTCACACTCGCCGGTGCCGTCACCATCTCCGGTATCGTGGCTCTGACCCTGTCGCCCATGATGTCCGCCCAGTTGCTGCGCGCCGATATCGAAGAACATGGCCTGGCCGCGCGCATCGCCCGCACCTTTGACCGGTTGCGCAACGTTTATGCCCGAATGCTGGATGCTACCCTGCGCATGCGGCCGGCGGTTTATACCGTATGGATCGTGGTCGGATTGCTGAGCATTCCGATGTTCATGATGTCACCGGTGGAACTGGCCCCGTCTGAGGACCAGGGGGTCATCTTCGGCATCCTCGACGCGTCGGCCAATGCCACCCTCGATCAGACCAGTCGGGATGCGGCTGTCGCCAACGAGATATTTTTCAGCGCCCCGGAAACGCAATTCACCTTCCAGATCACCAACCCGTCGGCGGGATTTGGCGGTTTGGTAACCAAACCATGGGGAGAACGCGAGCGCACTGTCTTTCAGATCCTTCCCGAGATTCACCAGAAACTGCAGGATATCCCCGGCATCCGCATGTTCCCCGTGACGCCTCCGGCCCTGCCCGGCGGTGGACAATTCCCGGTGGAGTTCGTCATCGCCTCCACCGCCGACACCGAGCGCATCCTGGAGTTCACCCAGCAATTGCAGCTCAAAGCCATCCAGAGCGGGATGTTCGCCTTTCCTCCGCTGATCGATGTGAAGATAGACAAACCTGAAACGGAATTTGTGATCGATCGTGACAAGGTCGCCATGCTCGGCCTGGACCTTTCCCAGGTTGGTGCGGACCTCGGCGCCATGGTCGGCGGCAATTTTGTCAATCGCTTCGACATCTCCGGCCGCAGCTATAAGGTTATCCCGCAGATCGAGCGCACCGGCCGCCTTAATCCCGAGCAGTTGCAAAACATTTACGTCACCGGGCCCGACGGCCAGCTTGTTCCATTGAGTACCATCGCCAGCCTGCGTGACAGTACCGTGCCGCGCTCCTTGAACCGCTTTCAGCAACTCAATGCGGTGAAGTTAAGCGGTGTCTCCGTACGCCCCCTGGACGAGGCGTTGACCTTCCTCGAAGCCGAGGCGGCAAAAATCCTCCCCGATGGCTACACGGTTGATTACACTGGCGAATCACGGCAGCTGCGCACCGAAGGCAACCGCTTTTTGCCGGCCTTCGGATTGGCTGTTATCCTGATTTTTCTGGTGCTCGCCGCGCAATTCAACAGCTTCCGCGATCCCTTTGTCATTTTGTTCGGTTCGGTTCCTCTTGCCATGTTCGGCGCAATGA
>DIKU01000160.1:0-686 GCA_002424645.1 Pelobacter sp. UBA5610
TTGAAAGGACTTCCGATTCAAGGCTCAGCCGTGCAGAGGGCAAAAAACGATATCGAGGACTGGCTCAGGCAATTGGGTAAAATCATTTAGCTTAGGGCGCTCAGGTCTTCCGAAGCGGCAAGAAAAAGTCTTTTTCCTTATAAAATCTGCATCCATTCGGCATAAAAAGCCCGTCAACTTCGCTTGACGGGCTTTTTATTTTTTGCAAACCCATAAAACAACTCTCTGTTTTCGAGTCTTCGTGACCAAAAAACGGGATAACACTCTTTTGGTTGGTAATGCTCGCAAAATTATTGATGGCTTAAAAGTCTGAGACACCTGTGTCGGAGTGGGGCAGCCATCCCGCTTTGGGGCATGGTCTAATAGATAGTCAGGGCGGAATTTATTTCCAAAAGGTTGTCTTAGAAAAAAATAAAATTCAGAAAAACGGTTTTAAGACAACTGTTTGTGAGGTCTCGTTTTGGTTGAAGCCAATTATGTTGGCCATACTTTTACTGCTCGGCATGTTGGTTGCGAATGTCGGAGTGGGAGTTGTCAGAACATTGTTTGTTTGTGATTTTTTGAAGTGATATTGAAGTGCTGATTGCTATTTAAAATTTAAAATAATTTCTGTCATATATTATCTGGTTTGTACAGATAGATTCACTTGTCTGTGACAAGCGTGTCATTGTTTTGTTTAGTTCTAA
>DIKU01000160.1:793-1909 GCA_002424645.1 Pelobacter sp. UBA5610
AGTTTTAAAGTTTTGTATATATTGCAGAAATAAATATTGTAATTGTATTAACTAAACCGATGTTTCTGTTTGTTTGGAAAAACTTTAAGTAAGTTACCAGCAAGGTTGTTATTTCTTTTGCGGGGCATGGTGCCCATTGTTTTAAACAACAGCATGGAAAGGATACACCAAATGGCAGACAAGAAACTGGCGGGAAAAGTTGCAATCGTAACAGGCTCGGGTCGTGGAATCGGAAAGGCCATCGCCATGAGATTGGCGTCTGACGGTGCTGCCGTTGTGATAAGCGATGTCATGATGGAAAACGCGCAAAAAGTTGTAGCTGAGATCGAAGCTGCCGGCGGGAAAAGTATGGCGGTTATGGCCGATGTGACCAAGGAAGCGGATGTTGAAGCGCTGGTGGCTAAAACGGTCGAGCAATTTGGAAAACTCGACATTATGGTGGCAAACGCCGGTATCGGTATCGTAAAGCTGGGGGTCGATCATACCCCTGAGGATATCGATAAACAGCTCGCCGTGAACGTCAAGGGTGTGATTCTCACGGATAATGCTGCAGCCAAGCAGATGATCAAGCAAGGTAATAAAGGCTATCTGGGTAGCGGTGGTAAAATCATCAATTGCTGCAGTATTGCCGGGCACTCGGGTTTCGCATTCCTGCCTGTTTATAGCTGTTCCAAGTTTGCCGTTCGGGGATATACGCAGGCCTTTGCCAAAGAGATGGCCGAATATAAAATCACGGTCAATGGATACTGCCCGGGCATCGTAGGCACCGATATGTGGGATCTCATCGATGAGAAGATCGGCGCGTACACCGGCGCAGCCAAAGGAGAAACCCTTAAAGCTTATGTGGATAGTGCCATTCTCGCTAAAGAAGTCGGAAAACCGGAGCAGGTTGCCGGATATATCTCCTATCTCGCATCCGAAGACGCCGATTACATGACCGGTCAGTCGGTTATGATCGACGGTGGAATTGTTCTGAACTAAACATTTTTTCTCTCCCCTTTTGCTTCTTTCGGGAGATGTGAGTGTCCCCCCCCCTCTAGCTGCGAATAGAGGGGGGGTAAATGTTCCACCTCTCCAGTAGCAGTAAAATGGCCCCTGCATAATTCGATGGGGTTA
>DIKU01000160.1:2010-4280 GCA_002424645.1 Pelobacter sp. UBA5610
CACGACTTCCCAAATTTCCCGTTTTTACGTTATATTTTATTCTCATTATATGTCCTGATAACATTTGATCTTAGTGTTCCCTTCATACATCTTTATCGGTTGCCATGGCTCTCTTGAAAGAAAAGCACCATATTGAGAAAGTCTACTCGGCGATTGCCCAAACCGGTGGCGTCGTTACCGACTCTGTTGACGCACCGATACTCTGTTCATGGCAGCGTAGCCTGTATCAGTACGGCATCGATCCCGCTGATGCCGCCCGGGTTAAAATACTTACCGACCGCGAGTTCAAAGAGCATGCGGAGGCCGTCGACAACTTCATACGTATCGCCCGGCCCGGAGTCAGGGACCTCTTCAGCCAGGTTTCGGCCCTTGGCTATTGTGCCCTGCTGTGTGACCGTAACGTCACTACCCTCGATTGGCTCGGGGATGATCGACAGGTCCGGGAATGGAAAAAAGCCGGTCTTTACCTTGGCTCGATTTGGGCTGAAGAAGAAGAAGGAACCTGTGCCGTCGGTACCTGCCTGGTCGAAAAGCGGGCCATAACCATCCACAAGGGTGAACACTTTCGGGTTACCAACGCCAGCCTGACGTGCTCTGCGGCACCGATTCTCGACCCCTTCGGCGAGATGCTGGGTTTGGTTGATATTTCGGCTCTGCGTTCGCCTGATTCCAAGGACAGCCAGTATTTGGCCCTGCAACTGGTCACACAGACCGCCCGGCTTATCGAGGCAGCCTATTTTTTTAACCAATTTGAAGACCAGTGGGTGTTGTGTATCTGCAATAACCGGGAAATGGCCGAGGTGACCAGGAATTGCCTGTTTGCCCTTAGCGGCGACGGGACTGTGCTCGCTGCCGATCAAACGGCCAGGAAACAATTTGGCGGCAGCATTTACAATACGTTGATAGGTCGCGACATAGGGGATATATTCGACATCAAATTCGACCAATTGCTCGGCTACGCGGGCAAGTCAGACATGGTCTGGCCGATCCGGACGGTTACCAATGGTGCCCATTATTTCGCTACTTTGCGTTCCCCCCAAGCTATTAGCATCAAACCGGTTCAGGGCCATCAATTTAAACCGGCCAAGACCATTCCATTTAAAAAACTCACTGTTGGCGAGCCTCTTAGTCTCGATCATCTGGCCGGTGCCGACCGCAGATTGAGAGACATGGTTAGCCGTATCGAGCGGGTTGTAGACAAAAACATCCCTATATTGCTTAATGGTGAAACCGGCACCGGCAAGGAGGTGTTCGCCCGCGCCATTCATAATGCCAGCAGGCGGGCCAACAAGCCGTTCGTCGCGATCAACTGTGCGTCCATTCCCGAATCGCTTATCGAAAGCGAGCTGTTTGGTTATAAGGCGGGGGCTTTTACCGGGGCTCTCAGCAAGGGTATGCAGGGCAAGATTGTGCAGTCAAGCGGTGGCACTTTGTTTCTCGACGAGATTGGCGATATGCCGATCAGTTTGCAGCCCCGCCTGTTGCGGGTGCTGGCAGAAAAAGAAATCACCCCCTTGGGGGGCGGAAAGCCAGTGCCGGTCGACTTGAATGTGGTCTGCGCCACCCACCGGGACATCCATGAAATGGTGGCCGAGGGCAGTTTCCGGGAAGACCTCTTCTATCGCCTCAAGGGCATCTCCTTTGTTTTGCCGCCGCTGCGCCAGCGGACCGACCTCGTTCAGCTTATTCATACGGCCTTGGCTATTGAGGCAGGAACGGAGGTCGGTGCGATGTTTATCGAACAGGCGGCCATGGCTCTGCTGACCCGCTATGACTGGCCGGGAAATATTCGCCAGTTACGCAATGTTTTGCGCTATGCGTTGGCCATGTCCAACGATGATTGCATCACCCTGAGCTGTTTGCCGGAAGAAGTTTCTCATCCGGAAAGGACCGCTTTGCACCTGCAAATAGGAACGTCTGCGCCTGCAAAGACTCAATCGGTGGCGTCCGAAGGGCATTCGTGGAGCACGATGGAGCAGGCAGAGAGGCAGGTTATTCTGGATGCTTTAAAGCAGCACCAATGGCAGATTTTAAAAGCGGCAAAGGAAATCGGCATCGGTCGATCAACCATATATCGTAAGATGGAAAAGTACGANNTTGTGCCGCCGAATAAACGTTAGTGTTCCAACCGGTATCACCGGATTCAACCTTTTTGACCTTCCTTTGAGGGCCGGCAACTTTTGTAGACCCTTCCCCCCCTTCTCGTTCCCAAATACTGTGCTGGCTGATCCATGGTTAGGAGTATCCGGAGTTTCCGGATGGACACCAGA
>DIKU01000160.1:4319-9413 GCA_002424645.1 Pelobacter sp. UBA5610
CCAGTGGAGAGAATGTGTTTCCTGCTTTGTCACGAGGCCCTCTCTTTACCGGAGCCGGGGGCATGAGCAGATGAAATATTTCGTGTAACCAGCAGCGGGAATCAGCCCGCCATCCGGCAGGAGAATGGAATGCAAAAGATTTTTGAGTTTATCGACTATGGTGTGGTGGTGTCCTTTTACGACCATGGCACTCATGTCGTTGAAGTTTCGCTGTATCTGGACGAGAGACGTACCCTTGAGCCCGAGTCGATCGTGTTGACCCATGACGAAGCTGCAAAAAAAATAGCTCTGTTGCGAGAGAAAGAGGCTTGAGGTAACCAGTGGGTAGCGACAGCACGGGGTGCCTTGAATCGAATGGCGGCACCTGCCCCCCTTTGGTTGGTCCGGGCGGATCTTTAAATATAAGTTTTACGAAATTAATTCGGATGATTGCTCCATAGAAAAGGTTGGTTGTCCGTGAGATCACATAGCAAAAGCCCTCTGTCCTGTGGATGGAGGGCTTTTGCTATGTGGTCCTCTGTCTTTTTATTGTATAAAGAATGGAGTCAGACCCCCGCACTCCTGAACGTCTCGGCGACAATCGCTTTGGCCTGTTCCTGAATCTGTTTCAGATGCTCCACGCCCTTGAAGGATTCGGCGTAGATCTTGTAAATATCTTCGGTCCCCGAGGGGCGGGCGGCGAACCAGCCGTTTTCGGTGGTGACCTTGAGTCCGCCGATGCTGGCGCCGTTGCCGGGGGCGTTGGTGAGTTTGGCGGTGATCGGTTCCCCGGCCAGGGTCTCGGCGGTAATCTGCTCGGGCGAAAGTTTGCCGAGGACGGCCTTTTGAGCGGGGCTTGCTTCGGCGTCGATGCGGGCGTAAACAGGGTCTCCGAATTTCTGCACCAGATCCTGGTAATGCCTGTCCGGGTCGCGACCGGTCACGGCGGTGATCTCGGCTGCCAGCAGGCATAGGATGATGCCGTCCTTGTCGGTGGACCACACGGTGCCGTCCTTGCGCAGAAAGGAGGCGCCGGCGCTTTCTTCGCCGCCGAAGCCGTAGGAGCCGTCCACAAGGCCGTCGACGAACCACTTGAATCCGACCGGGACCTCCGACAGGGTGCGCCCCAGGTCGGCCGCCACGCGGTCGATCATAGAGGAGGAGACCAGGGTCTTGCCGATCGCAGCGTTGGTGCCCCACCCGGTGCGGTGGCTGAACAGATAGTTGATGGCCACGGCCAGATAGTGGTTGGGATTCATCAGCCCAGCCGTCGGGGTGACGATGCCGTGTCGGTCGAAGTCGGGATCGTTGCCGAAGGCGATATCGTAGTTGTCCTTGAGTTGGATCAGGCCCGCCATGGCGCTGGCGGACGAGCAGTCCATGCGGATCTTGCCGTCCTTGTCGACGCACATGAAGCTGAAGGTGGGGTCGGGATCGCCGTTGATCAGGTCGATATGCAACCCGTATTTTTTCGCAATGGGGTGCCAGTAGCCGAGGCCGGAACCTCCCAGGGCATCCGCGGCGATGCGCAGACCGGCATTTTTGATCGCCTCCATGTCGATGACATTGGCGAGGTCGTCGACGTAAGGGGTGACATAGTCGTAGAGCACCGTTGACGGTGCGCCAAGCGCCTGTTCATACGGCAGGCGTTTGATTCCATCCAACCCCCGGCGCAGATAATCGTTGGCTCTGGCGGCGATCATCGCGGTTACGTCGGTGTCCGCCGGGCCGCCGTTGGGCGGGTTGTACTTGATGCCGCCGTTATCCGGAGGGTTGTGGCTAGGGGTGATGACGATCCCATCGGCGAGAAGTCCCTGCCTGTTTTGGTTGTGGGTGAGAATGGCGTGGGAGATAACCGGTGTGGGGGTGTAGTCCAATCCCCTGGCAATACGCACCTCGATGCCATTGGCTGCCAATACCTCCAGGGCGGTGGCGTGGGCCGGTTCGGACAGCGCATGGGTGTCCATCCCCATGAAAAGAGGTCCGTCGATTCCGGCGTTTTTGCGGTAATCGCAGATCGCCTGTACGATAGCGAGAATGTGATCTTCGTTAAAGGTGCCTTTGGCCGCGCAGCCACGATGTCCCGAAGTGCCGAAGGAGACCATGTTGGTTTCATCGCTCAGATCGGGGTGCCGGGTGTAGTAATCGCTGATCAGCCTGGGGATATTCGTGAGGATCGATTTCGGTGCCGGGTGGCCTGCCAGTGGGTGAAGCGGCATGCTGCGTTCTCCTTGAAATAGTGGACTCATTCTCGATGGGCATCCTCGCGTCGTTCAGGCAGGCAGTTTAACGACCCTGAGGATTCTGTCAAGTTGCGTCAGGGTTTATAGGTTGGTTACTTAAACATTTGTTGCCGCAAAGAGTTCATCACCGCATGCTTCTTTTGCCGCTGCAGTTCTGCTATGGATGTATTTACTGGGGTAGTCCCCGATTTACTGGACGGTGATTTGAACAAAATTCCGGCATCCAGAGATAGTGACCCGAAAATAGAAACTAGCAACATAATTAGCGGAGTATCAAACGATCGATGGAGTGATGATGGACTGTCTGTGCAATAAATTGGCCTGGGATGGCCTGGTTTTGTCCGAGATCTGTGTTGGTGATCTGTGGATGTTTCAAAATCTTGCTCCCCGGGAGCTCGAGGCCCTGAGTAACCTGGCTAACCGTCGGCGGGTGGAACCCGGTGAATATCTGTTCAGGCAAGGGGATCCGGTTAGGGAGATGTTTCTGATCAAGGGAGGACGTGTAACCTTGTCCAAAGTTTTTGAAAACGGAAACGAAAGAACCCTGGATATCCGAAAAGGGGGGGATTTGTTGGGGGAAAATATGCTGGCCGAGGAAGTCGAATATCCGGTCAGTGCCCGGTGCCTTGAAGATTCCCTGATTTGCGGGCTTAAAAGGGAGCAGTTCGAAAGCATTATTCTGGAGCATCCCAATGTCGGGCTGCAGGTGATCAAAAATATGAGTCGGAGGATTTCAAGTCTGACCGACCGCATAGGAGATCTGGCAAATTCCGACATTGAAGAGCGGCTGTACAGCATCCTGATGCACATTGCAGGCGAACATGGGCAGATAGAGTCGGACGGTATGCGGATTCCGTTTCCTTTGACCCACGAGGAATTGGGTTTCCTTGTCGGTGCCCATCGCGTAAGCGTCAGCCGTGCCTTAAAGGCGCTGAAGCTGGCCGGCAAGATCGCATCGGAGGGAAAGAGTCTACTCCTCCTGCGGCCCCAATAAGGATTGTTTGCCATTTTTTCTTTTGTAGCCGTTGCTACAGAACTTGATCCTCTTTTCACTTACCCTCCACGACAAATGCGGAACTGAGCGGCACCGGTTTGTGACAGTCATGCACCGGTACCGGTCGGTACAGAGACGAGGAGGTGTTCCATGAAAGTTTTGGGCGTTTCAGGTTCCCCTGTACACAACGGCAATACGGATCGTGCTTTGAAAAAGGTTTTGGAGGCAACCGGGCTCGCAACGGAATTTGTCAGCCTGAAAGATTGTACCGTTGCGCCCTGCCGTGCCTGCCTTGGTTGTGTGGATACCCATTGCTGCGTAATCCAGGATGATGGCATCGTTTTGGCAGAAAAGGTGAAACAGGCCGATGCGCTGGTGATTGCCGGTTTTACTCCCTATTCTTCTCTCGATTCACGCACCAAGGCCTTTATGGAAAGGCTTTATCCCCTGCGCCACAACAAAGGATTACTGGCAGGAAAGCCTGGTGGGGCGGTCATCACCTGTGCAATTCAGGCGAATAACGAAAAAATGCCACCGGCTTTTGATTTCGGATCCAATGCCATAAAGTTTTTTATGATGGAAGAGGGGATGGAGTTTTTAGGTTCCGTAAGGGTTGATGGCAATGTGCCCTGCGTGAAATGCGGGTACGGCAACGCGTGTGCCATGAGCGGCATCACTATGTTGTTTGGGCAAGATGCTACCGTTGAATCCGTGGGCATACATGCCTTTGAAGACCAACCCGCAGCCGTGAGGGCTGCCGTTGAACTCGGTAAATCGATCGCGGTGTCTCTCCGGAGGGGAACCCGCCCGATGCCTATCACCCCGGCGTAGGTTTTTCATCTGCCGTGTCGAAACGCCACAGACCGCTTTTCTTTGCCCAATTGTGGGCCTTGTGCACCTCCTGCAAAGTCGGTCGGCGGTCGAGGGGCGGATAGACTGCGGCCCGATGGCAGGGGTGATATTGATTCATCAGGTTGATATACGTGTCGCGGGAAACCTGCTCGGACAAAAAGGCAACAATCCGTTCGGTGCCTGCCAGGTTTTCCGGCAGGATCAGGTGACGAACTAACAGCCCGCGATAGGCGATGCCCCGGTGGTCGATTCTCAGGTCGCCAACCTGTTGTTGCATAATTCGAACGGCAGCGCGGTTGACTTCGGCGTAATCCGGAACTCCCAACAGGGGTGCGGCGATGCCGGAATCGGCAAACTTCATGTCGGGCATGTAGATGTCGACGATACCGTCGAGTATCGCCAGGGTGTGCGGGCAGTCGTAACCACCGCTGTTGTAGACCAGCGGAAGTCGTAGCCCCCGTCGCGCGGCCAGCCGCACGGCAGCCAGGATCGGCGCCACCACGTGGCTCGGGGAGACCAGATTGATATTGTGGCAGCCCTGCCGTTGCAGGCTAAGCATCATGGCGGCGAGGGTTGTGGCTGAAACCGGTCGCATCGGTTCCCGGGGCTGGCTGATGTCCCAGTTCTGGCAGAAGACACAACCCAGATTGCAATGGCCGAAGAAGATGGTGCCGGACCCCTGTTGTCCTACCAGGGGTTGTTCCTCCCCGAAATGGGCTCCGAAGCTGGCGACCTCCGCACGCGATCCGGTGCGACACCAGGCACCGCGGTTGCTGTGCAGGCGATTGACGCCGCAGCGGCGAGGGCACAGGTCGCAGCTTCGCATGCGGGAATAGGCCGATTTCAGGCGCTCGTCGAAGCGCCCGCTGACCAGCAGCTTTACATAGGCGGGAACGGTGTCTTCGGCCATTGCGGCAGGGATTCAATCGACATGCACAAAGGGGTAGCGGTCCGACAGTTCGCGGGTGATAAAGCCGATTCCGCAGCGGGTTCCGACCGTCTCAACCGCCAGTACGGCATCGGGGG
>DIKU01000082.1:0-22582 GCA_002424645.1 Pelobacter sp. UBA5610
CGGGTGCATAAGGGGCAGGTGCTGGCCGAGCTGGACCTGGAATTGTTTGAAAGCGCCGAAGCCGAAGCCAAAGCCGCCGTGATGGGCTCGGAAGCGCTCTATCGGCAGGCATTGTCGGAATTCCGCCGCAACCAACCGCTGCATGAACAGGGGCACCTCTCCGACCAGGAGTTCCTTGAGTATCGGACTTCGCTGGCAACCACCCGGGCCAATCTGCAATCCAGCAAGGCGGCTCTGGCCAAGGCGCAGACCAACCTGCGCAAGGCGCATATCTTGTCACCCATCGATGGCACTGTTATCGAGCGGGAGATCGAAGTGGGGCAGACTGTCGCTGCAAGCTACAGTACGCCGACACTGTTTGTCCTGGCCGAAGATCTGGCTCGCATGGAAATTGAAGCCGATGTGGACGAAAGCGATATCGGTCAGATTCGCCAGGGGCAGAAAGTGCGTTTTACCGTTCAGGCCTATCCCGATCAGGTTTTTGATGGTCAGGTCGCGCAGATTCGACTTAATCCTACCGAGGAGTCTAATGTCGTCACCTATACGGTGGTGGTGGAGGCTGATAATCAGGGTGGGAAACTCCTGCCGGGCATGACAGCTACCGCCGATTTTGTGGTTGAGCAGGTCGATAACGCCCTGCTGGTTTCCAACGCCGCGCTTCAGTATGCCGCACGTAAGGCGCCTGTCGATGATGGCGCGGCGGTTGTCGTCCTTGACAGCGACGGGCGTACGCGGCGGGTAGCCGTGGTGGCCGGTCTGTCGGATGGGATCCATACGGCTGTGAGCGCGCAAGAGCTTGGGGCAGGGGTGACTGTGGTGACGGGTGAGACGGCCCCGGAGCAGGCGGCAGGCGGCAGTCTGTTTTCCAGGATGATGCCAAGACCGCCGGGTGGCGGCAAGCCTTGAGGGTGGCTGATTATGAAACCGATTCAACTTGAACGTATTTGCAAGACCTTTTATCTGGGCGATACCCGGGTCAAGGCGCTGGATAATGTTGACCTTGGTATCGACAGGGGGGAGTTCGTCGCCGTTATTGGGGCTTCCGGTTCAGGCAAGTCGACCCTCATGAATGTCGTCGGCTGTCTCGACCAGGCCGACAGCGGCACGTATCTGCTGGAAGGGCAGTCGGTGCGTGATTTGAATCGCCGCCGGTTGGCGGATATCCGCAATCAGCGCATCGGCTTCGTTTTTCAGGGGTTCAACCTGCTGGCGCGCACCACGGCGTTGGAAAATGTCCTGTTGCCCTTGCTGTATTACCGCGGCAGTATGCCTTCCGCGCAGGCGCACCGTCGGGCGGTTGATGCGCTGCAGCGAGTGGGGCTGGCGGACCGCATGCACCATGAACCCAATCAATTGTCCGGTGGGCAGCAGCAGCGGGTGGCCATTGCGCGGGCGTTGGTCAACGATCCGGCTATTATTCTGGCCGACGAGCCCACCGGCAATCTTGACAGTCGCACAACCCTGGATGTGCTGGCGCTTTTTCAGGAACTCAATGACAGCGGTATTACTATTGTGCTGGTGACCCATGAATCCGATGTAGCGGAACACGCCCGGCGCGTGATCGAGATGCAGGATGGCACCATTCGTAAGGACTTTCAGGTGGAAAACCGCCGGCGCGCTCACGCGCCGGTTATGGCCGGGGGCCGTTTACCATGAAGTGGCAGAAACTGATTGTCGTGGCTTTGCGCAGTATCACCCGAAATCGCATGCGCAGTCTTTTGACCATGCTC
Source organism: Pelobacter sp. UBA5610 (assembly GCA_002424645.1). GTDB lineage: Bacteria > Desulfobacterota > Desulfuromonadia > Desulfuromonadales > Syntrophotaleaceae > Syntrophotalea. Next base: position 1,731 of record DIKU01000082.1, read on the forward strand.
GGTATTATCATAGGTGTGGCGTCGGTTATCGCGCTGGTGGCCCTGGGTGAGGGGTCGCAGGCGGATATTACATCTGAAATCGATTCCATGGGGACCAACCTTATTATCGTGGTACCCGAAAGCGCAGACAGCCACGGGGTGCGGGGGGCGGCCGGCTCCTCCACCAGCCTGTCGCTTGACGACGCCGAGGCTATTGAGCAGCAGGTGGCGGCGGTGGCCAATGTGTCCGCGGAAATTCGTTTATCCGAGCAGGTGGTGGCTGGCAACAGCAACTGGAATACTTCGGTTCAGGGCGTCAGTGAGTCGTTCCTTGCAATCCGGAACTACGAGGTGGTGCAGGGCACATTCTTTTCCCGGAGAGACGTCAAGGCCAAGGCCAAGCTTGCGGTGCTTGGACAGACCGTGGTGGACGAATTGTTCGCAGGAAAAAATCCCGTCGGCAGCCGCATTCGGATTCGCAACGTTCCCTTTCAGGTGATCGGAGTGCTGGGAGAAAAGGGGCAGAACGGCATGGGAACCGATCAGGACGATGTTATCCTGGTGCCGGCACCGACTGCTTTGTATCGTCTGTCCGACGGGAAAACGGTGCGGGGGATCCTGGTCAGTGCAACCGACCCAACAAAAATCGACGAGGCCAAGGTGGAGGTTGCGGCGGTGTTGCGCAAAACGCATCGCTTGCGCGACAATCAGGAAAATGATTTTTCGTTGCGTGACCAGTCCGAGATTACCGACATGGCATCTCAGGTCACCGGTACCCTGACATTGCTGTTGGGTGCCATCGCCGGGGTGTCGCTGATGGTTGGTGGCATCGGTGTCATGAATATCATGCTGGTCTCGGTTACAGAGCGTACGCGTGAAATCGGCATTCGGCTGGCTATCGGGGCGCGTAGCGGCGATATCCTGTTGCAGTTTCTCATTGAGGCGGTGATTCTGTGTCTGTGCGGCGGGGTGATCGGCATCATGGCCGGGCTCGGAACCGCTTTTGTCATGGGCGAGGTGATGGGGACCGGCGTCGTGGTCAATCCATCGGTTATTCTCTTAAGCGTCGGCTTTACCTTGGCGGTAGGCGTGTTCTTTGGTTTTTATCCGGCGCGCAAAGCTGCGAATTTGAATCCTATAGAAGCTTTGCGCTACGAATGACGCGATTTTGCGTGGTGTTAAGATAATGCTTGCAATTCTGTTGTGGATCTTGTATTTTGACAAGTTCGCGCAAATGCCCTTGGCGGATTTATTTCGCCAGACCTGTTTAACACAGATGGCCTTACCCCGTTTTATCGTTCTCTAACCCTCCCTGCCTTCAGTTTCCCTGAAGAAGCGTGCAGCATATCAGGTTGGCGACGATGCGTTAATGCCCGACCTGCGCATACTCAGGCACCTTTTATGTGTCGGGAACAGCTGTTTGTTCCTGCGGCCTGCATGTTTTTAACTTCAGAATGCATACGTGTACCCTCGGCTTGCCGCGCTCCAGGAGAAAAAACGCTTTCCTGGTGGGTGGCTGGTTGCGGCTGGAACACGTGCAGTGGAAACCACGATGAATTTTTCACAGTTTGATCTTGATCCCCAGATTCTCAAAGCCATCGCCGATTGCGGCTATGATGTCCCGACCCCTATTCAGATTCAGGCCGTGCCGGAGGCTCTGGCCGGTCGTGACGTTCTCGCCAGCGCCGGTACCGGTACCGGTAAGACCGCAGCCTTCATGCTTCCGGCTTTACATCGTCTGGCCACTAAAAGTTCCGGGCGTAAAGGCGCTCCGAGGGTGTTGGTGTTGGCCCCGACCCGCGAACTCGCCGGCCAGGTCATGGACGCGGCGCGTACCTACGGTAAGTATCTGCCGCTGAAAACCGCCGTGTTGCTTGGTGGCGTCCCGTATCGCGAACAATTTCGTGCCCTGAACAAGCCTCTTGACCTTGTGGTGGCTACCCCCGGGCGTTTGCTCGATCACCTGGACCGCCGAAGTATCGATCTGTCTTGTCTGGAGCTGTTGATTCTGGATGAGGCTGACCGCATGCTGGACATGGGGTTCAAGGACGATGTCGATAAGGTCTGCTCCTTGGCTCCGCGTCAACGCCAGACCATGATGTTTACTGCGACTCTGGGCGCTGCCATGCAGAAGCTTTCCCTGCAGTTGCTCAACCAGCCGGTACGTATCGATATCGCTGCACCCAAAAATGTTTCGAGTCATATCGAGCAATGTCTGCATGTGGCCGATAACAGAAACCATAAGGATAGGCTTTTGCAGCACTTGCTGAAGGATCCAAGTATTTCCCAGGCGATTATCTTTTCCGCCACCAAGCGCGATGCGGATAGTCTGGCCAGGGATTTGACTGAGCAGGGGTATCGCGCAGCGGCCTTGCACGGTGACATGAATCAGGGGGCGCGTAACCGCACCGTCCGCGACTTGCGCCGGGGGCAGATCCGGGTGCTGGTTGCTACGGACGTCGCGGCCCGTGGACTCGATGTGGCTGGTATCAGTCATGTGTTCAACTACGATCTGCCCAAGTTTGCCGAAGACTACGTGCATCGCATCGGTCGGACCGGGCGGGCCGGGGCTACGGGTGTGGCGATTTCTTTTGCTTCGGGTGCCGAATTGGATGCCTTGCGCCGCATTCAGCGTTTTATCGGTCGGGATCTGCCCCGTCAGGAAATACCCGGCCTTGAGCCTCTTCGTACCTTGGAAGCTTCTGCGGGCGGGGCGCGTCAGCGTCCCCGGGGTGGCGGCCCCGGGCGTTCCGGAAAAAGCCCCGGTAAGTATGGCGCAGCGCGCAAGGAGCGATATGAGGGTGCCTCTGAGCGTTCCCGTACCCGCCCGGCAGCTAATGGCCGCCATGATCGGGTGTAAAATTCTTTCCACCCACTGTCTGATGTAGGCCTGTATTTGGCTTTTGGACGTGGTATGTGTCTGATTTTGACCGCATTTCCTTATTGGATGTGCGGTCTTTTTTTTGTTTTGGGGAAGATTCGGAGCGTTGTGGAGTGTATTAAAAATGCTAATCTTTTTATAGGTAATCGGAGTTTTCCGTGTAAAACGAAAAGGAGTGAAGGGTGGGCGCAGGGCATTTTCGCATCAGAAAATACCTTGTGAAATTAACATTCTGGTCCCTTGTGGGAGGTGCTCATGGGAAAGAAAGACAAGAAACATGAAGACAAGGATATTTTGATTCCTGAAAAGGCAGAGTTGGTTTCTCCGTTTGAAGAAATGGAGCGCTGGTTTGGGGATTTCATGAGTCGGCCATTTTTCCCCCCGATGTGGGCACCGCGGTTTCACTTTCCGCAAATGCAGGCGCTTTCTCCTTCCATAGATGTCTATGAGGAGTCGGACGCGGTCGTGGTCAAGGCGGAATTGCCCGGAATTGGCAAAGAAAATGTTGAGGTTAATATCTCCGATAACGTAGTGACTATCTCCGGTGAGAAAAAATCGCAAGAAAAGGTCGAGCGCAAAGATTATCACCTTGTCGAGAGAACCTACGGGAGTTTTTCACGTTCGGTCCGGTTGCCAGGTGAAGTTGTGTCTGATCAGGCCAAGGCGACCTTTGAAAATGGCGTGCTCGAAGTGCGCATTCCCAAGACGGAGGCGGCCAAGCAGAAGAAACGTAAAATCGAGATCGAATAATGTTTTTGACGTGATGCAACACAAAAAGGCCGGTGGTTCCGGCCTTTTTGTGTAATGTCTGTGACGATGCTCGGAGCTGGGTGGGCAAGGTCGCGTATGGGACCTCCGGTGAGGTTAAAAATGCAGAGTGATGTCGGGTTTGACGATGGTTTCTTCCGTGTGAGGATATGAAAAAGAATTTTAATGGTTGATCGGAGTGTTTTCTAATGTTATTAAGCTAGTGTGTGATGGCTTTTTAAGTGTGAGGGAGGGGTTCTTATGACGGAAGAAAACAGCAGCGGAAAATTTTGTACGGAATGCGGTAAGGAGATTCACGCCAAAGCAGAAATCTGTCCTCATTGTGGAGTTCGTCAGGCGCTGCAGGGCGTTGGTTCGGCCGCGGTGGGTACTTCGATCTCCAATTATCTGGTTCCGGCTATCCTTGTGACCCTGTTTTGTTGTCTGCCTTTTGGAATTGTTTCTATTGTTTATGCAGCTCAGGTCAATAGCAAGGAGCAAGGCGGAGATTATCAGGGGGCACTGCAGGCCTCGCGTTTGGCTAAAAGGTGGGTGTGGGCGAGTTTCTGGTCTGGTATGGTGATCTTTTTGTTTTATGTTGGAATCATGGTAACTGCTGCCATTTTGGGATCTTGAGGTTGCCTTGTGGGGCAGGGTATGGCTTGTCTGATCGCGCTTCCGAGGTGGCGGGTTTATTTTGGTCGCCTGGTGGCCAGCCGTCATGGTGTGCTTTTTCTCGGCGCGGTGCTGGTTTCCGTTTTGTTGGTGAAATATAATCCGGTAGAAAGCCGCTGGTTTCCACCGTGCCCGTTTAAATATTTGACCGGATGGTATTGCCCGGGGTGCGGCTCGACCCGGGCCTTGCACCATTTATTGCACGGACGGCTTACTGCGGCTTTTGGGTATAATCCCTTGATGGTTTCGAGTGTTCCGTTTCTTCTCGTTAATGCCGTGGGCCGGATACTGCCTGCGAATAAGGGGCGGCTTTTTGATGAAAGAGGCTTTTCTCCTGTTGTAATTGTATCTATTCTGGTTTGTGTCGTTTTGTTCGGAGCGCTGCGCAACCTGCCAATGTTCCCTTTCAGCTTTTTGGCTCCCCGTGGCTGATGGTCGAGAGGGTTTTTGCTGATTTTTGGAAAAATACTGGCCTGTGCAAGGGTGTGCTTGTTCGAATTCTGGCGAGTTTGGCAGGCTTGACAGGGTGTTTGCGGTTTCCAGGTTGGCATAGGCAGGAATTTTCAGAGTAGAAAAAAATACCCCTTGCCTTTTGTTGGAAACTTGTGATAGAAGGAGACAACTTAAGTAAGTTTGTGTAGATTTGCAAGTCGAGCAGATTGGTCGTCAGTCGATTTTGAGCCGCACGGACCTTTTTGGGAGTGGGGCTTTTTACTTAAGGACAACGCAAATCCTGCACAACCAAAAACGCCCCCGCGGGGGAAAGAGGAAGAAAAATGGCAGAAGGTACTGTTAAGTGGTTCAATGACGCAAAAGGTTTTGGTTTTATCGAGCAGGACAATGGCCCCGATGTATTCGTACATTTCTCGGCCATCCAGGGTGACGGTTTCAAATCCCTGGCTGAAGGCGACCGGGTCAGCTTTGATGTTGTCCAGGGCCAGAAGGGTCCCCAGTCGGCCAACGTACGGAAGATCTAATTCCGTATCAGATTTGTAAAACAAGATTGCTGTTGCCTGCAGACGAGTGAGTCAACCTCGTAGGTAGTGATTTGGAAAAGGGTTCGCGGTTTTTTAACCGCGAACCCTTTTTTCGTATGGAATAGTCGCTGTCGTTATTGGTTGATCCCGGCAGGTTGCGTTCCGCAGGAAGAAAGACTGATCCAGGGTTTGGTGTGGGCGGCTCTTAAAGAAAGGGGGCTGTTCGCCCCCTTTCATTCAGGCTGTTCTTGAGAGGTTACATATAGGATGAAGTTTCCTGCCATTTGTGCATATGGCCAACAGGCAATTCGCAGCCTTCAAGGCGGTCAAGTTCCTTTACGGCGGTATTGAGTTCTTGCAACAGCAAGAGAGCTTCATCCTGGTGTCCGGGAAAATGCGGTCCCATCATGTGTCTGGTGTAAGTGCGGGCGATATCTTCGAGTTGTTCGAGTTGTTTCATTCTGCTTTGGGTATCCATTGACATGGCCATAACGATCTCCTTTCTTTCTGGTACCCTTACATTATACTCCTGTTCGTATCGGGAGCAATAGGCTGTCCGGATTTGTCGCGGCAAGAAAAACTTTGTATGGAGTCTTGAATGTTTGTCTTTCTCCATCATCTTCCCTGGGGAGGTCTCGCGGTAGTTCTGTTGACTCTTATGGTGATTGGATTGGTCTGTCAGGTTGTGGCGCAACGCAGATCTCTTTGCCTTGGACAAAGCCGCGAGGATTGCTTTCGTCTTATGGTTGATGGTGCCGGAGACGGTATTTGGCTTTTGGATGAATCGGCGGGAATTGTTTATTCGAATTGGCGGGTTGCCGAGATGTTGGATGTGTCATCGGTGTCCATGGAGGGAAAAAATCTTTTCCAGTTTGTGGATTCCCAGGAACGCCCACTGGTCGAGGAGCATTTCAAGCGATCCCGGTTGGGGCGCGATGGGCATTTTGAGATTCGTCTGCGGAAGGCGAGTGGTGGGCCTGTGTGGGTGCTTGTCGCGGCTCGGTCGCTGACTCGCGAAAACGGTGAGGTGGTAGGTACTTTGTGGGTTGTTACGGACATTTCCGATCGCAAGGAGCGCGAGAGGATTACCTGTCACCTTACGCAACGGGATCCCTTGACCGGTTTGCCAAACCGTACGTTACTTTATGATCGGATCATGCATGATGTTGGTCGTGCCAGTCGCTATGGCCGCCAGGTGGGCATACTTTTCCTTGATTTGGATGGTTTTAAACCGGTGAACGATAAATTTGGCCATTCAGTCGGAGATCAGGTGCTGCAAGGCGTTGCTCAGCGGATTGTATCCCGGGTGAGGCGCATGGATACTGTCGCGCGGTTTGGTGGGGATGAATTCGTGGTGGTGCTGTCGGACCTGGCCGGGTCGGATGAAGCCGAGTCTGTTGCCGCAGCGTTGGTTGTGTTGCTCGGTGAGCCTTTTTCCGCCGGTGGTGGGGAGTGTGCTGTTGGGGTCAGTATCGGAATATCGTTGTATCCTGAGGACGGGCGTTCCGGGGCGGATCTTATCGAGAAGGCGGATGCTGCCATGTATGCCGCCAAACAGGCCGGAGGAGGGCGGTATCGCCGTTATTCCGCTGGCGATGTGATGGCTTGAGGTTGCCTGCATAGTCATGGATGTCCGGGGAAATTTTTGAAGTTTTCAGGTGGCAACAAAAATGCTTTACATGGCCATAATAGTTGTTGTATTCTTCCCGTCCTGCGGAGAGGTGACCGAGAGGCCGAAGGTGCACGATTGGAAATCGTGTGTACCGCAAGGTACCGAGGGTTCGAATCCCTCCTTCTCCGCCATTAATTCTACCCTTCAATCGGGTTTTTGCCGATAGAAGTGACAGCCGGGTCCTGCGCAACGGACGGCCGCCAACCCCGTCAGACCCGGGAGGGAGCAGCGGTAACGGCCTCAGCCGTGTGCCGCGGGGAAGCCTGGCTGTCACTTGTGTCGGCAATCCTTTTTTGTCCCACCGACCGCATTCCTATGCATACGGAGATCCTAGCACTTCATGTCTTACCTGGTACTGGCTCGTAAGTATCGGCCCCAGAGTTTTGAAGACCTCGTCGGACAGGAACACGTCAGCCAAACCCTGGGCAACGCCATAAAAACCGGGCGGGTACATCATGCCTTCCTTTTCACAGGAGCGCGTGGAGTCGGCAAAACATCCGCTGCGCGTATATTTGCCAAGGCTCTCAACTGTGAGCAGGGGTTAACTCCGCAGCCGTGTAATGTCTGTCAGTCTTGCCTGGAAATCTCATCGGGGCAGGGTTTGGACGTCTTCGAAATCGATGGTGCATCCAACACCGGCGTCGATGACGTGCGTGAATTGCGCGAAAATATTCGTTACCTTCCATCTCGGTCCCGCTACAAGATTTTTATCATCGACGAAGTTCACATGCTTTCCATTAACGCCTTTAACGCATTGTTGAAGACGTTGGAAGAGCCGCCTGCACACGCAAAGTTTATTTTTGCCACAACCGAACCGCATAAAATTCCCATTACAATTTTGTCGCGTTGCCAACGATTCGATTTTCGCAAAATTACTTTGCCGTCGATTGTTGGTCGGTTAAAAGAAATCGCTACGGCGGAAAACATTCGAGTTTCCGATCGTTCTCTTGGTCTTGTTGCCCGGCGTGGTGAAGGCAGTATGCGCGACGCCCTGTCGACATTTGATCAGGTGATAGCTTTTTGTGGCGAAACGGTCGGAGATGAGGATGTGCAGGGCTTGTTGGGAATGGTTGACCGGCGGCTCTTGTTCGATACCCTGGAGGGGATTCTCTGGCACGATAGTCAGAGAGTTCTGCATGGTGTGCGCCGGGTAGACGAATTGGGTCATTCTTTTCGCCAATTTTGCCGAGAACTCGTCGAGGCATTCCGCTCCCTGGTTGTTCTGAAGGTCGTTCCGGATCCCGAAGGGCTACTTGATGGGGCACCGGATGAATTGGAAGAGCTTCGCCGTTTAGCTGCCAGTGTAGAGCTTGAGGATTTGGAGAGGGCCGTGACGGTGCTGGTTCGCACCGAAGGGGAGTTGGCCGGATCGTCCTTTCCCAGGCTTGCTTTGGAAATGGCTCTGGTCAGGTTGGCTCATTTACCTGCCGGTCGTGAGGTTGCAGGGTTAATTCGCCAGATGGAAGATCTGCAGCGTCGTCTCGATTCCGGGGCACCTGTGGCGGAGCGCCCAGCCATGACGAAGTCTGAGCGTCCAGTCGTGACGAGTCCTGAGCGTCCAGTCGTGACGAGTCCTGAGCGTCCGACGCCGGAAAAATGTGAACAGGTTGTTGCGGATTCCGCGAATAACCAGGCCGCTTCAGTTTCTGTAAGCCAGGGTGGCGATGCTGGTGATGGTCGACACGGCTGGCAAGACCTGGTTCAATTGGTTAAAAAAGAACGCCCTCGCTTGGGTGGCGTCTTGGAGCATGGTCGGCTTTTGCTTTTGGAGTTGCCGAATGTGGAGCTGGGGTTTGTCGATGGCTCCTTTCATCTTTTGCAGATGCAGGGTGTTGACCTGCAAGCCGCGTTTTCAAAAATGGCCGAAGATTTCTTTGGGCAACCCATATCTTTGAAAGTTGTGGCGATCAGAGAGCAGGATCAGGCTGTTGTGCCGCCATCCCTGGCTGAAGAGCGTGAGGCCCGTGAGAGTACCCAGCGCAATCGCGTCAGGGACGAGGCGTTGGCGCATCCCGGCATTCAGGCGGCGCAGAAGATTTTCGGCGGCGAAGTTGTGCAGGTCAAACCTCTCCGTGAGGGGATAGATATGGAACACAAGGATCGTAATTGAGACACTTTTTTGGCTGAGACACACTGTACCAAGTGTAACATTGATAAACATATAGAAATAAATAGCCGTTATTTAAAAAGCTTTGGAGGTTGCTGTTATGGCAAAAGGTTTGGGTAACATCATGAAGCAAGCGCAACTTATGCAGCAGAAGATGGAACGTATGCAGCAGGAGTTGGAAACCCGTCAGGTTGAAGCATCTGCTGGTGGCGGCATGGTGACTGCGGTTGTTAACGGGCGTCAGCAGCTTATGGATCTGAAAATCGAAGCAAGCGTAGTTGATCCCGAAGATGTCGATATGCTGCAGGATCTTGTTTTGGCTGCCGTAAATGAAGCGCTTAAAAAAAGCCAGGACATGGCGCAGCAGGAAATGAGCAAATTGACGGGCGGCATGAATATTCCCGGATTGATGTAATTACCGTGAGTCGTGTTTGTCGGCGGTGAAAAAAAATTTTTTATCCCGAAAAATCAATAGAACGTTATTTCAAAACGGGTTGTCATCGTTATTAACAACATGGTAAAATTTACTCCATCTTTTAATCGGCTCGTTGGTGAGTTCTCCAAGCTTCCAGGTGTTGGCAGGAAAACGGCCGCCAGGTTGGCCTTTTTCATTCTTAGGCAGCCCGTTGAAGAGTCGGTTGCGCTTGCGGATGCCATTAAAGAACTGAAAGAGAAAACCAGGTTTTGCTCGCAGTGTTTTCATTTTACCGAAGTCGATCCCTGTCCATTGTGTACCGATGTGGGCCGAGATGGCCAACTGATCTGCGTTGTAGAAGAGCCGCAGGATGTCATTGCCATCGAACGTAGTCGTTCTTATCGGGGAAAATACCATGTTTTACATGGAGCTCTTTCTCCGTTGGATGGTGTCGGTCCGGACGATTTGAAAATTGACGCTTTGCTTGAAAGGGTGCAACAGGGCGGTGTTAAAGAAGTCCTCTTGGCCACGAATTTTGACGTTGAAGGCGAGGCTACAGCGCTTTATCTGGCAAAGCTTATAAGGCCGATGGGAGTCCGGGTAACCCGCTTGGCGCATGGTATTCCTACCGGGAGCGACCTGGAATATGTCGATGAGGCGACCGTTAATTATGCAGTGGAGGGTCGCCGAGAGTTGTAAATTGTAAAAATAGGCAGATGTTTTGCATTAGCTTGGTCGGCGAGAGCCATTTCCGGCCTCGTTTTGTTGAGTAAAAAACTTTCTTGTTGTGCCGGAGTGCAGGGGCAAGAAAGTCGTGATATTTTGTACCCGGAGCGTAGATTTAAAACATAGATTCAGTATTTTAGTTCTAAGATCGAGACGATCCACAAGGAGGAAACAATGTCCCGAAAAATGGTGACGATCGATGGCAATACAGCGGCTGCGCATGTTGCCCATGCCACCAATGAGGTTATTGCTATTTACCCGATCACGCCCTCGTCCAATATGGGGGAGATTTCTGACGCCAAGAGTGCTTTGAATGAAGCCAATATCTGGGGAACTGTCCCCGATGTTGTCGAGCTTCAATCCGAGGGGGGTGCCGTAGGAGCTGTACACGGGGCTCTGCAGGCTGGTGCCCTTACCACGACCTTCACCGCATCGCAGGGCCTGCTGTTGATGGTCCCCAACATGTTTAAGATCGCGGGAGAGCTTACGCCGACTGTATTTCATGTCTCGGCGCGCGCTATTGCCTGTCAGGCCCTGTCGATCTTTGGCGACCATTCTGACGTCATGGCCACCCGTTCGACCGGTTGGGCTTTGCTGGCGTCCAACAATGTCCAGGAGGTCATGGACCTGGCGCTGATTTGTCAGGCCGCAACCTTGGAGTCACGTGTACCGTTTCTGCATTTCTTCGATGGTTTCCGGACTTCCCATGAAGTTCAGAAGGTTGAAGAGCTGACCAAAGACGATATGCGCTTTATGCTCAACGACGATCTGGTACGCGCACACCGTGAACGTGCCTTGTCGCCTGAGCGGCCCAAGATTCGCGGTACTTCTCAGAATCCCGATGTTTATTTTCAGGGGCGCGAAACGGTCAATGCCTATTACGACAAAGTTCCGGGCATTCTTCAGGCTCAGATGGATAAATTCGCCAAGCGGGTCGGCCGCCAGTACTCGCTGGTTGAGTATGTAGGTGCTCCCGATGCCGAGCGCGTTGTCGTGGTTATGGGTTCCGGTGCGGATACCGTCCACGAGCTGGTCGAATATCTGAATGCCAGGGGTGAAAAGATCGGTGTGCTTAAGGTGCGGTTGTTCCTGCCTTTCCCCATTGAAGCCTTTGCACAAGCCTTGCCCGCGACCGTCAAGAAGATCGCAGTACTCGACCGCACTAAAGAGCCGGGTTCCTTGGGTGAGCCTCTCTATCAAGCTGTGCGTACCGCGCTCGGTGAGGCCATGAGTGATGGCTTGCTCACCCTGAAAGAGTATCCTACCGTCGTTGGCGGACGTTACGGATTGGGCAGTAAAGAATTTACCCCTTCGCTGGTCAAGGCGGTTTTCGATAATCTGTCCAAGGATAAACCCAAAAACCATTTCACTGTCGGCATCGTTGATGATGTCACCGGCACCAATCTGGTTGCCGATCCCAATTTTAAATTGGTTCACGACGGTCTTTACTCCGCCGTATTCTATGGGCTCGGCTCCGATGGTACCGTTGGTGCGAACAAAAACTCCATCAAGATTATCGGTGAAACCACCGACAACAACGTCCAGGCGTATTTCGTTTATGATTCCAAAAAGGCCGGCAGTATCACCACCAGCCATTTGCGTTTCGGTAAACAGCCCATTCGCGCACCGTATCTTATCGACAGTGCCGACTTCGTAGCCTGTCACAACTTCTTCTTTCTGGAGAAGTATGACATGCTGAACAAGGCCAAGCCCGGGGCAACCTTTTTGCTCAACAGCCCCTACGGCAAAGATGAGGTGTGGAGTCAATTGCCCCTTGAAGTGCAGCAGACCATTATCGACAAACAATTGAAGTTCTATGTTATCGATGGGGTGCGTCTGGGTAATGAAATCGGTCTGGGCGCGCGCATCAACGTCATCATGCAGACCGCCTTTTTTGCCATCTCCAATATTATTCCTCTCGATATGGCCATCGAGCAGATCAAAGATGCCATCGTCAAGAGTTACGGCAAGCGTGGAGAAAAAGTCGTCAACATGAATAATCAGGCCATTGACGTCGCTTTGGCCAACCTGCACCAGGTAACAGTACCGTCTGCGGCCGACAGCACCCTGATGATGAAACCGCCCGTAGGACCGCATGCGCCGGCTTTCGTCAAAGAGGTTACTGCGCAGATTATTGCCAACCGCGGCGATGACTTGCCGGTATCCGCTATTCCGGCGGACGGGACCTTTCCCGTTGCAACCTCGCAATACGAAAAACGCAATATCGCCATCAATATTCCTGTATGGGAATCGGATTTGTGTGTTCAGTGCGGCATCTGTTCGTTTGTCTGCCCCCATGCAACCATCCGCATGAAAGTCTTCTCCCCTGACCAGTTGGCGGGCGCGCCCGAGACTTTCAAATCCTGCGATGCCAAGGGCAAAGAACTCGAAGGATTGAAATTTTCCCTTCAGGTTGCTCCCGAGGATTGTACCGGCTGCGGCGTATGTGTTCACAATTGTCCGGCCAAGAGCAAGGAAGATGCATCTCGCAAGGCCATCAATATGGCTTTCCAGCCGCCGTTGCGTGATCAGGAAGCCGTAAATTGGGATTTCTTCCTCGCACTGCCCGACCCCGATCCCAGTTTGTTCAATCGGGCTACGGTCAAGGGTAGCCAGTTTTTGCCGCCCATGTTCGAGTTTTCCGGGGCCTGTGCTGGTTGTGGCGAGACGCCGTTTGTCAAATTGCTGTCGCAATTGTTCGGCGATCGGTTGCTGGCGGCCAATGCCACCGGGTGCTCCTCTATTTATGGGGGGAATCTGCCGACCACGCCCTGGACAGTGCGTAAGGACGGTCTCGGACCTACCTGGAACAATTCTCTGTTCGAAGATTGTGCGGAGTTTGGGTTTGGTATGCGTCTGGCGGTGGATAAATTTAAAGTTTACGCCAACGAACTGCTCGACAAGATCATGGAATGTGCCAGTGAAAGCTGCGGCGCAGCCAAGGCTTTGATGGCGGAAATCAAGTCTGCCGATCAGTCGACCCAGGAAGGGATCGAGGCGCAGCGTCAGAGAGTGGCCAAGCTTAAAGAAATTCTCAAAGGCTGCGATAAGGATGATGCGGTCCAATTGCTGTCGGTTGCCGACTACCTGGTTGAAAAATCGGTTTGGTTGATCGGTGGGGATGGTTGGGCTTATGACATCGGATATGGCGGACTGGATCATGTCCTTGCCTCCGGCCGTAACGTCAATGCCCTGGTCCTCGACACGGAAGTTTACTCCAATACCGGTGGACAGGCCAGTAAGGCAACTCCTCTCGGTGCCGTGGCGCAGTTTGCCGCCGGCGGTAAGCGCATGGGTAAAAAAGATCTCGGTATGATATCCATGACCTACGGTAACATCTATGTCGCCCAGGTGTCTTTGGCTAATCCGGCCCAGGTGGTTAAGGCGTTTATCGAAGCCGAAGCCTACAACGGTCCGTCCTTGATTCTGGCTTACAGCCACTGCATTGCCCACGGTATTAAAATGGCCGAAGCGGTGGATGCGTGCAAGATGGCGGTTAATTGCGGACATTGGCCGCTGTATCGTTTCGATCCGACCCGTGTTGAGGAAGGGAAGAATCCCTTGCAGCTTGACAGCAAGGAACCGACCATCTCGTTTGAGGAATATGCTTATAGCGAAAATCGCTACAGGGTGTTGAAAAAAATTCAGCCCGAAGCGGCGGCCGCGCTTATGAAGCAGGCCAATCGCGATACGGCCAGACGCTTCGATCTTTATCGAAAGTTGTCGGAAATGCCGGCTGATTGCGGCAAAAAATAATAGATGGTTTGAAAAGACTCCCGGCGAATTTCTGTCGGGAGTTTTTTTTCGGTTAACGATCGGCGTGCCGGCTCCCTTGTTGGGCATATTTTTGCATCTAGTCGTGTGGAAGTGCGGTCGTGTCGTAGGCAGATGTATGTGAAAATTCAAATGTCTTGATCGTCAACGGCATAGATGATATAAAAACGTTTGGTTTAGACACTTATCCTGGGAGCACAGGCATGTTAGGTTACCAGTCCTCGTTAGTCATGTATGATGAGGAATATCAGCGGATCGTTGAAATTGCAGACAAATTGCTGCGTGAATCAAACGCCAAAGCGGTATTCCTGGTCGATCGTAATGGACAACTGATTGCCGCAACAGGCGAGACGGAGCACTTGGACACCACAAGCCTCGCATCTCTGACTGCCGGTAATATCGCGGCTACCGGAGGTTTGGCCAAGCTTATCGGTGAAAAAGAATTCTCCATTTTGTTTCATGAGGGTGAAAAAGATAATATTCACATCTCCATCGTCGGTGGGCGGGTTATTCTTGTGGTTATCTTCGATCAGCGAAGTTCCCTGGGCCTGGTGCGCTTGCGTGTCAAGAAGGGCAGTGAGGATTTTGACCGAACGATGGAAGAGCTTGATCGTAAATCGGCGGAGGAGGCAGGTAGTGGCGGTCCGCAGAATCCTTTTGCGGAAATTACCGATGACGATATCGACAATCTCTTTCGGTAACAGGGTGGCAACGAATGGCTTTCATCAACTATGCTGCACGTGAGATAAATTGCAAGATCGTTTATTACGGCCCCGGTCTATGTGGCAAAACCACCAATTTGCAAACGATATATCAACGGACTTCTCCCGATGCCCGGGGCAAGATGATTTCGCTTGCTACGGAAACAGAGAGGACCTTGTTTTTTGACTTTTTGCCGTTGGCGTTGGGTGATATTCGCGGGTTTAAGACCCGGTTCCATCTTTACACGGTGCCCGGTCAGGTTTTTTACGATGCGTCACGCAAGCTTATCCTTAAGGGGGTAGACGGTGTTGTGTTTGTTGCCGATTCGCAGGAGGAGCGACTTGACGCAAATATCGAGAGTTTGGAGAATCTGAAGGATAATCTTGAAGAACAGGGTTATGATCTGGAAAAGATTCCGTTTGTTATTCAGTACAACAAGCGCGATCTTCCGAATCAGAGTCCTCTCGAGGAACTCCAGGAGCTCCTTAACCCGGATCAGGTTCCGGAATTTGAGGCTTGCGCTCTTACCGGCGAAGGGGTCTTTGAGACCCTCAAGGCGGTCGCCAAGCAAATTCTCATTGAGCTCAAAAAGGGGCGTCGCTAGTTCTGTTCTTATTGCAGATTTTTTGTGTTTGCCACGTTGGAAAATAATGGCCTGTCGAAGATTTCGGCAGGCCATTCGTGATTATGGCGTTCTGACGGCAAGGGGCAGTGTCGAGCAGAGAACGGTTCTTTTTTGCGTGTGCGAGGTGGATATTATCCGTGGTACAGGGTTACCAGTACCGCACCCTGCCGGTATCGACATGCACGAAATTGGAGTTGGGGTAGTAGCCAACTCCCCCCCCTTTCATGGCTACCGCGGTTTTCCGGAGTTTGGACAGGGGGCATCCGGGCAGTCGGATATCTATAGCTTGCCCCTCCATGTGTAAACTGCGCTTGGCGACACCGCTGGAGTGATTTTGGAGGTTACGATTTGTCGCGGGGGATCGATATCCTGAGATAATCTCAAAGGGGGCGTCAACGGGGATTTTGCTACGCATGGCATGGAGAATGTCCAGCAGGTTCGGATCGATGACTTTAACTTCATTGGTCCGGTGGTCCCGGAGCAGGTAGTTGATCTGTTGCAGCGTTTCAGGCAGGTACGATCCCTTTTCCCAGTAGACGGCCTGGTGAAGATGTTCCCCTGTATGTGTATTGTAAAGCGACAGGGTGCGTTCAGCAACGCCGGGAAACTTTGCCAGGGCTGGCCATGGGGCAAGTATGGCCCCGGCGGCAGTCAGGCTCATTTTTAAAAAATATCTTCGATTCATATTTGTTTGTTTATTTCGAGGTAGAGAGGCCCACTGTCGAGATGAATTTATGGATTGGTGGTTGCGCTGCAGAACATGTGCCAATGGCATGTAGCTCGTCCAGGGCAGAAACCAACGCAGGATAGCAGATCTAGTGCAATTTTTTCAAACAAAATTTCCTTAAAAATCAATTAGGTAAGGACGCTAAAGATGTTTTTTGCCGGGGAAGGATCTGTGCGAAGTCCTCTTTTGTGACAATACTTGACAGTTTTATGCGGCTAAATGGCTAAAAACGATTATTTTCCTTGATGATAACTTCAAAAATAAATAGTATGACCGGGCTTGTTTTGGTTAATGAGTTGTTTATGGTTTGAGGCCAAAGGCTGTATTGCCGGGCAGAATTTTGACAGTGCATTATTTTTATCAGGGGGGGCTGTGAAGATTTTCGGTGGAAAATCGTCGTCGACCGGTGGTACGACCGGGATTTCCCTCGAAGAGAGCGGGGTTGGCCTGGTACATCTCACAGGTATGCAGGATAAGCCTGTTTTGGTCGGCTGCGAATTTTTTGAGGGGGAGGCGATTGACTGCGAAGAACGCCTGCAGGAGGAAGTCAAGCGTAGGGGGTGGGTGCGAAGTCGTGGTGTAGGCGTTATCGGTTTCGGTTCTTATGGCCTTTTTCAGATTGCCCCTCCGGCTGTTCCCGATGCTGAATTGCGCGATGCCGTTCGTTGGCAGGTCAAGGATTTGATCGATTACCCCTTGGATGAAGCTATCGTCGATGTTTTTCGCGTGGGGGTTGATAATCGCCGCGAAGGCGCCAAAAATGCTTATGTTGTTGCCGCCAGAGAATCTGTTGTGCAAAAACAGGCTGGTTTGATGCGCCATGCCCGTCTTAAAATCGATGCCATCGATATTCCCGAGCTATCGTTAAGAAATATTGCCGCGCGGCTGCCTGAAGATGCGCGTGGCGTGTCCCTGCTTTATCTTGGAGACGATCAGGGGGTGATCATTGTCTGTCGGGGAGGGCGGTTGCAATTGGCCCGGGATATCCCTTTCGGCACCTCCTCTTTGTCCGGTGAAGCAGCTAGCCTGGAGGCAGGCGGGTTTGATGAGACCCAGGAACGTCTCAGCCTTCTCGCGCTCGATATTCAGCGTTCCCTCGATTTTTACGAAAGCAGCTTTCGACAGACACCTGTCGCTGCCCTCTATCTGCTCCCCACCGCAACGCCACTTCCGGAACTTTTACCCGCATTGCAGGCACGTCTCGGTACTCCGGTGAAATCTTTCGTCCTTGGCGAAATCATTTCCGGCGAGGGACAGGATCTGGAAACAGCCGAACGTTGTTTGCTGGCTGTCGGGGCCGCTTTGCGAAATGACCGGGAGGGGCTATGAATCAGCAGGTCAACCTCTATCAGCTGGCTTTGTTTGAAAGGAAAGAACCCCTTTCGGCTGCTATGATGTTCATAATCCTGGCAGGGGTTGGCGTACTCGCGCTGCTCGTCGGAGCCTTATGCTTATGGCGGGTCTCCGTGCTTGAGTCCAACCTTGCTCTTTCTCAGTCACGCCAGGCTGCGGCATTGCAGCGTATCGGTGAATATCAACGTCAGTATCCACCCCGAGCGGCCGATCCGGTCCTTGCTCGCAAGGTTGAAAAAATGATCGGCGAGCGACAGGCGCGTATGGCTTTGCTGGATTTGTTGACCAGCGGTCAGACGGGTAACAGCGGGGGTTTTTCCGGACACCTTGAGGGCTTGGCCCGCGAAGACCTTCCCACGGTGTGGTTGCGCCACATTCGGCTTAGTGCCGGAGGGCACAATCTCCTGCTTGAGGGAAGTACCACGCGGGCAGCCGATGTGCCGCTTTACCTGCAAGGCCTGAATCGTCAACAGGATTACGCCGGGCGTGAGTTTAGTCACCTGCAGTTGACGCAATCTGAAGATAATCGCCAGATCATCGATTTCCTGTTGCAAACCACCCAAGAGGAAAAACCATGAGGGAATTAGGACTCCGTTTCCGTCAATGGACCGCCTGGCTCGACAAACGCAGCCTGCGGGAAAGGGTTTTGCTGCTTGTCGTAGTTGTGGCGGTCGCAGGTTTTGTTGCCGATGTCTTGTTCTTTCATCCCCAGGGGATAAAGCGTCGCCAGCTGCACGAACAAATTACCGCGATGAATACTGCTGCGGCCGACCTGGATCGGCAAGCAGAAGCTGTTAAGGCGCGTGGCCAGCAAGATCCTGATCGGGAACCGCGTGCTCGCCAGCAACAGTTGCAAGCGGAGTTGGATCAGCTTGACGTGCGACTCAAGGCATTGACCGTTGATCTTATTTCACCGCGCGATATGGCCGAGGTTTTGCGTGAGTTGTTGACCCGTCAGGCAGGCATGAAGCTCGTACGTCTCGAAAACTTGCCCCCGGTCGAATTACTGCCGGCTTCAGGAGATGATGCCGAGGAGGATGGCGAGGAACGGTCCAATCTTTATCGTCATCCCGTGCATATCGTGATATCCGGAACGTATCTGCAAGCGATCGATTATTTGCGGGATCTGGAAAAATTGCCGCGGAAATTGTTTTGGGATGAACTTGAGATCGTGGTGGGCGACTATCCTCAAACTGAAATATCCCTGACGGTGTATACCCTCAGTGTCAGAAAGGGGTGGATCGGTGTATAACCGGCAAAAACGCTGGATGGTCACACATGCGGCTTTGTTATTTTTTTGTTTAGGCTGTGTCTCTTTAGCTTACGCTCTGCAACCGTTGTCCGATCCGACCAGACCGGTTGGTGTGTCTGGTGCAGGTGTGGCTGTGGGGATTTCTGCACCGAAAACCATAAAGTGGAAACTTACTTCGACTTTGATTTCACCGCAAAGACAGGTTGCCGTCATCAATGGCCGGGTCGTGAAGGTCGGGCAGGAAATTGATGGGGCAAAACTGGTGGTTGTGAAGCCCGGAAGTGCCATGTTGCACCATGCCGGGAAAACGATTCAACTGAAGCTGATTTCCGGCACCGTGAAACATGCGGCCGTGCCGGTGCCTTGAAGCGAGGACACGTGCGAAATCTGATGATGACCAGAAGTATGCATTTTAGTAGCTGGACCATGGTTGCGCTGATACCGGTTTTGTTTCTTGCCGCCGGTTGTGCGCCCAGGCCCAGGGGGGAAATGCCCCTCGCCCACTTTGAGCAGCAGCTTGATAAACAGCAGCAAGCCCAGAAAGAGCTGCCGGAAGAAGTGTCGGATGCTTTGCTGCCCCCGGGCATGGACGTGCAATCAGGGGTTGCGGTTGCCGTCGAAGAACCGCGCTTTGACGTGTCCACCAAAAATACTCCTGTCCAGGAGTTTTTCATGGGGCTGGTGGAAGGCACTCCCTATAACATGGTGGTGCACCCGGCGGTTGCGGGCAATGTGTCTCTCAATCTCAAGAGTGTCACCATTCCCGAGGTCATGGATATCTTGCGGGATGTCTACGGGTTTCAATACCAGTCCACCCGCAGCGGTTTTCAGGTCATGCCCGATGCGTTGCAGACCCAGGTGTTTTACGTCAATTACCTCAATCTGGTGCGCAAGGGCCTGTCCCAGACCCGGGTAAGCTCCGGTCAGGTCAGTGAAGCTGGTAGCAGCGACGATAATGATAACAATAGCGGTTCTACAAGCCGCAATCGTGACGATGGCAGTGCCATGGTGTCGGGCAGCCGTATCGACACCGAATCAAGCGCCGATTTCTGGAGCGAATTGGGCGGCGCCCTGCGCACCATGGTTGGCCAGGAAGAAGGGCGTCGGGTTGTTATTCAACCCCAGGCCGGCGTGGTGGTAGTCCGGGCGTTGCCCGAAGAGTTACGCAACATCGAACGCTATCTGTCTACGATCCAGGGCAATTTGCAGAGACAAGTGATCCTTGAGGCCAAGATTCTCGAAGTTGAACTGGGCGATGGCTACCAGGCCGGCATCAACTGGTCGGTCGTGAGCGGTGACGTCACGGTTGCGCAGTCGCGCGGTGATATCTTTGCCGATAACGGCATGGCCAATATTGTTGGCAGTTCCGGTGCGGCCATTGCTTCAGGCCTCCCTTCGGGGGCTTTTGGCGGCGTTTTCAGTGCCGCCATGAACTTCAAAAATTTCCAGGCGTTTATCGAGTTGCTCGAAACCCAGGGGGATGTCCAGGTTCTGTCCAGTCCGCGCATTTCCACGGTGAACAATCAAAAAGCCGTAATCAAGGTCGGCTCCGACGAGTTTTTTGTGACCGATGTTTCCAGCGATACGGTGACCGGCACCACCACCACGACTTCGCCGGATATCACCCTGACGCCGTTTTTCTCCGGCATTGCTCTGGATGTGACGCCGCAGATCGATCCGAATGGTCGGGTGACGCTGCATGTGCATCCTACCGTTAGTGAAGTTACCGATCAGACCAAGGATATCACCGTGGCCGGCCAGACCCAGAGCCTGCCGCTGGCCTTCAGCACGGTGCGTGAGTCCGATAGCATTGTTTCGGCCGAAAGCGGGCAGGTGGTTGTTATCGGTGGCCTGATGAAGGATCAACTGCAGAAAAGGGATGCGGGTGTTCCGCTGCTCGGGCGGTTGCCGGGTGTCGGCAGTCTCTTCCGCCATACCCAGTCCGTTTCGCGAAAGAGTGAGCTGGTGATTCTGCTGCGGCCGATGGTGGTTGAGGCCGGTAGTTGGGATCAGGCCCTTGATGCTTCGCGGCAGCAATTCAAGGCTCTTGGCAGCGAATTTGATACCGAGTGGCGCGGCGGCAAGTTCGCGCGACCCGCCCGCTGACGGGAGCATTGCATGTATCGGGAACATTTCGGTCTGACGGCGAAACCCTTTGGTTTGACGCCTGATGCCGATTTCCTGTTTGCTCACTGCGGTTACCGTGAAGCGCTTAATGTTTTACTTGTCGCCTTGGATAG
>DIKU01000082.1:22633-34626 GCA_002424645.1 Pelobacter sp. UBA5610
TTGGCTGAAACCCACACGACCGCCTATGTTCCCAATCCGCTTTTGGAACCGATGGAGCTTTACTGTGCCGTGGCCGAAGAACTCGGAGCCGAGGTTGATGGCGCCACCGATTCCCACCACGCGCTCAAACGTATTGCACAGCGGCTTATCGCCTTGGGCGGTTCCGGCCGACCGGTCGTGCTATGTATCGACGAGGCGCAAGCCATGTCGGATCATACACTTGAAGCGTTGCGGTTGTTGAGCAATCTCGAAACCGAAAAACGCAAACTGCTGCATATCGTGCTTTTCGGTCAGCCGGAACTCGATGCGCGTCTGGCCGGTTACGCCTTGCGTCAGTTGCGCCAGCGCATTGTTTTCAGCTATCGGCTCCCTGCTCTGGGCCGTCAGGAGGTGGCCGACTACGTGAATCACCGACTGCAGGCTGCAGGGTTTCAGGGTGATACGTTGTTTGCGCCAAGCGCCTTGCGCAAGCTCTGGTATGCCAGTCGAGGTATTCCGCGGTTGGTCAATATTTTGGCAAATAAAGCCATGCTGGCTGCTTTTGGTCAGGGCGATGGCACAGTAAGGGGACGGCATGTGCGTTCCGCCATCATCGATACGGACGATGCCCGGCGTGGTTGGTTGTCCTGGGTACGAGGAGTAGGGATTTGAGTCTCATCAACCAGATGCTGAAGGATCTTGAAAAACGTTCCAACGCGGAGAAGCCTTCGGCCACACACCTGCCCCCAAAGGTGGCTCCGGTGGCTGTTTCTCGTCGCTATCGCAAGGTGCTGTGGAGCGCAGTTCCGCTGCTGTCGATCGGTGCCGGTGTGGTCTGGTTTATGAACTACGGAATACCCCGAGTCGTTGTCAATGGCACGGGTGAAACTGGCGTGGCGCAGGTATCTGAACTGGAGGATGCTGCTGCCATGGCCCCGTCCGTCGAGGAAAAACCGGCATCGGACCCTGTGCACGAACAGCCTGCCACTCTTGAAATGTTGCGATTTGCACAGCGAGGTGAGCGGCTGCAGGTGGAGATCGATTTTTCCAGTGTGCCGGCTTACGGGCTGACCCGTGGGGAACAGGGAAGTCAGCTGGTGCTCGATCTTCCTGGCGGAACGATGGGAACTTCGCTGCCCAATACCGCAGGGTTTCCACTGTTGCGCAGCGTGGCAAGCCATGGGCGGGCTAAAGGTTTGCAACTGATCTTCAGTTTTAACCAGGAGTTTCGGTACGAAGAATTGCTGTTGGCCGAAAACCCTTCCGGACGAGGGAAGACTCTGCGTTTTGTGGTGCAGCCTGAAGCGGCAGTATCCCTTCCTGCCGTGCTGCAGTCCGGTCCGGATAAAGAAAAATCGCCGGTTACTGCCGCGGACAGGGTCCAGCCGGAAAAACATTTGCAGGCTCCTGCGCCAGTTGGACCCAAGCCGGAGCAAAGTCTTGTACGGCAAGAAGTGCAGATTTCTCCCCGGGCGCGCGCTACAAAGTGTTTTCTCGATGCCGGCACCGCTTTGCAGAAGGGTCGGCAGCGGGAAGCCGAGACCGCTTTGCATGCAGCTCTTGCCCTTGATCCGGGGCATGTTGAAGCACGAAATCTCTTGCTAAGGTTGCTGGTGCAGCAGAATCGTCGCACCGATATCAGGAGTCTGCTGGTTGAAGGGATTGGGGTTGCGCCGCAGTATCTTCCGTATCGGGTGCAATACGCGCGTTTGCTGATCGAAGACGGCATGTTGTCGCAGGCTCGAGAGCAACTCACACGCGAGCCTCGCCCGACTGTCATCGAGGCTCCGGATCTGTACGCCATGTTGGCGACGGTGTATCAGCGCCAGGGGCAATATACGGAGGCTGCGCAAACCTATCGCGCCTTGCTGGCGGTTAAACCGGAACAGGCGGTCTGGTGGATGGGACTTGGCATCGCTCTTGAAGGAGCTACATTGGAAGATCAGGCGCAGCAAGCTTATCGGCAGGCCATTTCCCGAGGTGGTTTGTCCGACGGGCTGCAGACTTTTATCCGGAAGCGTATGGCGGTTCTCGGTAGCCGCGGAGCGCAGACGCCTGCGGATATCACCAGCGTAGCTAAGGAACAATCATGACGGTACGCAAAAAAATTCGCATCGGCGAATTGCTGGTTCAGCACCAGATAATCAGCGAAGAACAGCTGCAAACGGCGCTGTCCGAGCAGAAACGCACCGGAAGCAAACTGGGACATACACTGGTGGAGTTGGGCTATCTCAGTCCGACCGGGTTCCTCAAGTTTCTCGGCCAACAGTTGCAGATTCCCTATATCGATTTGCGCCACTACCAGTATAAGGCCGATTCGGTGCGTTTGTTGCCGGAAATCTACACCCGCCGGTTCCGTTCTTTGGTGTTGGCGGAAGAGCGCGACGGGTTGCTGGTCGGCATGGCCGATCCCACCGATATTTTCGCATTTGACGAGTTACGCCGTATTCTCAAGCGGCCGATCAAACTGGCGGTAGTCGGAGAAGATGAACTGCTCGATATCGTCGACCGGATTTACCGCCGCACCGATGAAATCATTAATATCGCCGGTGAACTCAGTGAAGAGCTCGGCGATGGCGGGATCGACCTGGAGACCCTTCTGTCGGGGAGCGATGTCGAGGACGCGCCGGTTGTGCGTCTGCTGCATACCCTGTTTGAGGATGCCGTGCAGATCGGCGCTTCGGACATTCATATTGAGCCGGATGAGACGGTACTGCGTATCCGGCAACGCATCGACGGTATGTTGCACGAACAGGTCATGAAGGAAAAACGTATCGGCGGCGCATTGGTATCGCGTCTCAAGTTGATGAGTGGCTTGGATATTTCGGAGCGCCGACTGCCCCAGGATGGCCGTTTCAATATTCGTGTACGCGGGCGCAGCGTGGATATCCGCCTTTCAACCATGCCGTTGCAATACGGCGAATCGGTGGTCATGCGTCTTCTTGACCAGTCCGGCGGTTTGTTGCGTCTGGAGCAGATCGGCATGCCCGCAACCATGCTGGCACGGTTTCGTAACCTTATCCAACGCCCCCACGGGCTGGTGCTGGTTACCGGGCCGACAGGTAGCGGTAAAACCACTACCCTGTATGGGGCGCTCAACGAACTCAACGACGCCAGCAAGAAGATCATCACCGTCGAGGACCCCGTCGAATACAGGTTGCCGCGCATCAATCAGGTGCAGGTGCAAAATCGTATCGACCTGTCCTTTGCCAAAGTGCTTCGCGCTGCGTTGCGGCAGGACCCCGACGTGGTCATGGTCGGGGAAATGCGCGACCAGGAAACCGCCCAGATCGGTCTGCGCGCCGCCATGACAGGTCACCTTGTGCTTTCCACCCTGCATACCAACGATGCCGTGAGTACCGCCTTGCGGCTACTCGATATGGGTGCCGAGGGCTTTGTGGTCGGCAGTTCCCTGCTGGCCATTTTGGCCCAGCGTCTGGTGCGCCGTCTCTGTGAAAGCTGTATCGAGGATGATCCCCTCGATGCCCACAAGCGCAGCTGGCTGGCCGCCATGGTGGGGCCCCAGGCGCGGCAGCAGGTCTTCAAGCGTGGCGCCGGTTGTCCCCGCTGCCATAACACAGGCTATCACGGCCGTATCGGCATCTTTGAACTGTTGCAGATCGATAACGCTCTTGCCGATGCCCTGCGTCGCAGCGACAGTGCAGGATTCGCCCAAATGGCCTGCAAACAGGCAGGCTTCAAACCCCTGGCGTTGGCGGCTTTCGACTATGCCTGTCAGGGGCTTACCAGCATGGAAGAAGTGCTGCGTGTATCCGGTCAGGTCGAAGAATTTGATGTCGCGGCAGGGGCAGTTCCGGGGCATGGTATAAACGAGGTAGAGGCGGATGGCCCAGTTCAGGTACCAGGCGCGTAGCGCCGCCGGCGCATTGCTGGAGGGAACCATGGAGGCGCCCAATGCCGCCATGGTTGCGGATCAGCTGTTGGCAGACGGGGCCGCCCCGGTGCGTATCACCGAGGAAGCGCCCAAAAGTGCCGGTCGTTCCGCTCTGCAGTGGCAGTTTGGCGGCCAGCGCATCGATCCCGAGGACCTGATTCTGTTCTGTCGTCAGATGTACAGCCTCACCAAAGCCGGCGTACCGCTGCTGCGTGCCTTGCGCGGCATGACGGAGTCGGCCTGCAAGCCGATTATGGCGGAGACGCTGCTGGCGGTTCTGGATGATCTGGAGAGTGGCCACGACCTGTCCAGTGCCTTGCGGCGGCATCCCAAAATATTCCCCGCCTTGTTGGTCAACATGATCCAGGTCGGTGAGAGCAGTGGTCGGCTTGACGATTCGTTCAACGAAGTGGCTACCTATCTGACCCGCGAAAAACAGACCGCCGATCAGATCAAGGCGGCCCTGCGGTATCCAAGTTTTGTGTTGGTAGCGATTTCGGTGGCCATCGCCATTATCACGTTGTTTGTTATTCCGGCGTTTGAAAAGTTGTTCAAGGGCCAAGGTGCCCAGTTGCCGCTACCGACCCGCATTATTCTCGGAATTTCCAACTTCGCCGTATCCTGGTGGTGGGCGATCGGCATCGCGCTGATAGCGGGATATTTCGGCTGGCGCGCCTGGGTGCGTACCGAACAGGGCGAATTGATCTGGGATCGTTTCAAACTACGCCTGCCAGTGGTGGGAAGCATTATTCATCGCGCTATCCTGGTCCGCTTCGCCCGTGGATTCGCCATGGGCTACAGCGCCGGGGTACCGCTGATCCAGTCCCTCAACCTGACGGCCCAGGCAGTAGGCAACCGCTTCGTACAGCAACGCCTCGGCAAACTGCGCCGCGGCGTGGAGCATGGCGACACCCTGACCCGCAGCGCCGCCGCCAGTGAAATGTTCACCCCGCTGGTGCTGCAGATGCTGGCCGTCGGTGAGGAGACCGGTTCCGTCGATACCATGCTGCTGGAAGTGGGCGATTTTTACGAGCGCGAAATCGAGTACGATATCAGTCGCCTGTCCAGCGCCATCGAACCGATCCTGATCGTCATCATCGGCGGCATGGTGCTGGTGCTGGCCCTCGGTGTGTTCCTGCCCATGTGGAACATGGCCAGCGTCATGCGCGGGGGTTGAGTGGGGGCGATGAAACCCAAGACTCCGCGGCATCACAAGCGTTGGACTCTGCGGCTGTTCGAGTGGGGGGTGCTGACCTGTGCGATATTGATTCTTGCGGGGGTGTTCCTGCGCAAAGTGCGGCATCTGCAGGCCGAAGCCGAGCGGCTTAACGTTCAGGCGACGGTGGAAAATATGCGGGCTGCGGTGCTGATGGCTGGCGTACTTACTGCAAAACAGGGTGCACGGCGATCTTCGGCAATTCCGGGTGGCAACCCGGTGGTACTGCTGCAGGCACAAACAGGGATGGTCCCTGCCGGATATCTGGGTGAATTGGACGAGGCGGACCCTGGACGGATTGCAAAGGGAAGCTGGTATTTTGACCGCTCTCGGCACGCACTTATTTACCGTTTACGCGATACGGATGGATTTTCAAGCTCGCTGCCAGGTCCGGCCCGCATTCGTCTATGCCTGCGCGAGGAGGATACAGGTAAAAACAGCGGTCTCCTCCTGCAGCTCGAAGCGTGTGAGCCATATCGGTGGCAGCCGGGAAAATAGATGGTCGCTAATTTGGTTTTAATTCTTCATAAAAAAATGACATATTTTTGTCATTTTCAAAAAACTGAATGTGCTAATGTGTTAAAAAATTATAGGTTTGACTTTAGGGTAAGTACGCTCGTTTTGAAGGTTTAATATCCTGAGGTGTGAGCGGGGACGGCCTTCATTTTGTTAACTTTATTTTATGCAAAACAAAGGAGAGAAAGCATGAAAAGTCAAAGTGGTTTTACCTTGATTGAACTTGTGGTGGTTATCGTAGTTCTGGGTATTTTATCAGCAATTGCGGTGCCGAAGTTTATTAACTTGAAAACCGAGTCCGAGGCTGCTGCTCTTTCCGGTGTAGCTGGTGCCATGAGTTCAGCCATGGCCATCAATTATGCAGGTCGTACCGTTACTCCTACTAAAGGAGCAGCCGTCGATAATTGCGACGATGTCGCCAGCTTAATGGAAGGTGGACTCCCGGTGGGCTACACAGTGGCATCTACCGCTATTGGCGCAGGAGCGTCTGTGACTTGCGAAGTTGAGCAGACGAGCACATCTAATACTGCCGAATTTACTGGTATTGGTATTAATTAAGGTTTACTTGTCAATAAAGATGTTTTTTTTGAAAATTGCTTCTTAAGAATCAAAAGGGGGTGCCATCGATTGAAATTGATGGCACCCCCTTTTTTGATTCCAGTACTCGATGGGATGTCTAGCTTTCGCCGCTAGGCCCATCTGTCAGTTTTTTATTCTGTTCCCGGCAGGTTGGTTACGGCGCGGTCGTGGTAATGGTGCGGGGAAAAATCCGTCTGCCCTTTTTTAATTGTCTAGGGTCAGAGCCAGTTGCCTGCTGCGGAACAGAGCTGCAGGATTGTTTGTCTTTTCGTAAATCAATTCGTAGACATCCCGTAATTCCCGGTGCTGTGCCTGGTTGTTTTTCAAGTTCCTGCTTTCGGCGATAAGGTATTCGTCTGCAAGAGCAAGCTTGTTAAGAAGAGGCAGGGATGCGTGGTTGATGCCTTTTTCTTGGATGGCTGACAGTAAGATTTCCCGTGCTTTTGCCGGTTTTTGCAGGAGCAGGTATACGTGGGCTAGGTTCAGCGTTAAGGGGGGGAAGTCCACCTTGGCTTCTGCCAGGCCGGCTTCGAACTGAACTTTAGCTTCGGCAATCCTTCCTCGTGAAAGCAAGGCATTACCCAGTTCATTGCGCGCTCCGATATGTTCGGGGGATTTGGTCACTGTATCTGCGAACAATAGCAGGTTGTCCTGCCAGACTCGATTACGTTGTGCTGTAATGAAAGCATAGCTGCCAATCAGAAGCAGGATCAACACACCGGCACATGCTGCGCGTCGCGTTGTCATAGGAATAGCAGACAGTAATCCGATCATCCCAATGGCCCAGAACGCAGTAGCCAGGTAGGCGTAGCGCTCCGCCAGAGGAGTCCAGGTCATATTGGCAATGCCGATGAAGTAGGTGGGAACAAGAAGGAGACCAGCCATGATCCATGGCGCCCAGAGCCAGGAGTTCTTTCTGGTCATGTATAAAAGTCCTCCGAGTCCTGCAATTCCCAGCCAGACATATTGGTTGCCGATCCGGGTCAGGGCGAAATTAAGTGGCATGGGCCAGAACAGTTTTTTAACGTAGAAACCCCACACTTTGAAAAAAATCCGCACCAGGTCAGGAAAAGACCTGTGGTTGCGAGATGCAAGTTCGGCAAAGTCCATTGCGTCCTCCCCCCGCAAACCCCATCGCACGGTTAGAAAAAAACAAAATATAAGCAATGGTGGCAGGCAGAAGACGGCCCAGGCTTTTCGGCGCTCCATCCGGTGGCGTTCATTGTTCAGTCTGTGTGGATACAGACCGATCAGCACTATGCCCGCAGGGAAGAAAAAAATCATAACCTCCTTAGCCATGGCTCCGGCGACGGTGAGCAGGGAACCGAGGACCAGCCACTTGTAGCGGCCGGTTCTAAGCGCATGAAAGAGAGCCAGGGTACCCAGAAGAACGAACAGGCTTCCAAGAGGGTCGGTTCGACCTGAAATCCAGTTAACCGACTCTGTACCGAGGGGGTGTAATCCGAACAACGTTGCGGCTAGTAATGGTTCGTGTGCCAGATTATGACCCGTGCAGCGGAAAAATCGGGTGGCAATGGCATAAACGAGCAGGGTATTTCCAAGATGTATCAGGATGTTTTCCAAGTGCATGAAACTGGGATTTAACCCCCACGCCCACTGATCGAATCGGTAGGTTAGTTTCAGCAGGGGACGGTAATAAAAACCATTTCCAGGCATGAATGTGTCTGACCAGGAGAACTTTGATGTGGTCAGGCTCTGGATCAGCGACAGGTCGTCAACAGTGCAGAAGCCTGCCGACAAGGCAGGATAATATATCCCGCTGATCACCATGGCGATGAACAATAATTGATAGCGGCGCACCTGCATGATGTTCGATAGCCTGCTCATGATTTGTCTGATACCCTTCTAATTAATTTATCAATTTAAATATTCCGCAATGTAGCGTATTTGATTGCGCAAACACAAGTTTGCAGTCCTTTTCTCATAAAAGAGTAGATAATTAAGCAGGGAAGCCATAGAAGGGTATCAATGTAGCCAGTTAGGTTCATAAAAGAACATGTACCTTCCGCTGATTCCGTTCGCATGCTAGAAAAATTATTGAAACATAACGAAAAAAATCATATGAAATTTTTTGAGTAAGATGCTTGAACTGGAAAACTCAAAGGTGGGCTGAAAAGTGCGGCGCCGATGGTTCATGCCAAGGCCGCCATTGTCGGGGTGTCAGACCAGGCCAGAGCTACCATCGATATCGACGGTCTCAGCGTTGATCTTGTCTATGGTTATCCCGCCGGTACCGCAACGGGCATTGTTCGATTGCTCGATCCCCCGTCCAGTGGATGGAATGACCGAAAAAGCTCTTATCCCGGAGCTTGGGTTTATTGGCATGGAGAGATCGATGATGATGCCTGGGATTCCCGATGTTTTATCCGCTATCGACAAGCCACAGGCGCCGACAGCCAACCGGTTATCGATATGGATGACAACGGTTGTTAGGCGCTTCGTCGACGCCGCAGCAACATGCCATTGAGCTTTCACTTAAGATCCAGCCAGACGGCAACGGATTGAGCCTTCTGATGGTCCCCTTCCTGTTCCCTCTTTTCTTTCATGTTCTTGTCCTGTCCATTTTGATGGGAGGTCTTTTAATAAACAGTTGCAACTTCACAGGGAAATATCCGATACTAGGTTTCGTCTATCATGTTGTAACAAGGCTGAATTTCCTGAATGTTTTGCATCGGAATGTCTGATTTGCCTTTCCTGCCGGAAACCGAAGACCCATGACTCATTTCTTTACTCATAATCGCGGTTTTACCCTGATCGAGTTAGTCGTCACCATGGTGCTGATCGGCATCATGGCTGCGGTGGCTCTGCCGCGTTTTTTCGATGCCACGGCCTTTCACAGCCGTGGTTTTTACGATGAGGTGATCCAGGCGGCGCGGTACGGGCAAAAGTTTGCGGTGGCGAGTGGTTGCGATGTGGAGTTGCGCATCTCCGGTGGTAGTTTCGCCTTGCATCAGCGGGCCGACAGTTGTACCAGCGGTGCTTTTACCCGTGCGGTTCCCCATCCGGCCGGTAGCGACGCCTTTGCCGGTTCGGCGCCCTCCGGCGTGACTTTGACGGCGACGAAATCTTCGATTGTTTTCGATTCGTTGGGACGGGCCACCCCCAGTGGTGCCACGGTGTCGGTGGATGCACGCAGTTTTACCATTGTCGGCGAGAGCGGTTACGTGGATGGTTTATGAGCAGGATAAACTGCAGCAGGCATAGTCGGGGGTTTACCCTGATCGAACTGGTGATCTCCATGGTGGTGGTTTCCATCGCCCTGGGCGGGGTGTTGATGGTGATGAATTACACCGTGCAGCACAGCGCCGACCCCATGTTGCAACACCAGGCGGTAGCCATTGCCGAAGCATACCTTGAGGAAGCGATGCTACGTTCGTTTGCCGATCCGGATGGGGCCGATGGTGAAACGGCCCGCAATTTACTGGACGATGTGGATGACTATAATGGCCTGAGCGATGCCGGAGCCCGCGATCAGGAAGGTACCGCGCTTGCCGGGCTGGAGGCCTATACGATTTCGGTGGCGGTGGCCAACACGGCTTTTAACGGCATCTCGGCGGCCAACTGCAAAAGAGTGACGGTCACGGTGACTCATCCCAGTGGCATTAACCTGACACTGAGCGGTCATCGCACCAATTATTGATGGTTTTGCAAAAAGAACGATTTTACCCAGAGAGCGCAAAGACCGCAGAGTAAAGACCTTTTACATCGTGTGATCACGGGGATACACAGGATTACAACCAAGGATTTTGCTCTTAGGCTTTTATCCTGAACATCCCTGTTCAATTATGTGGTAAGAATTTCGGTTTTATCCAAAGGTTTCTGTTTTTGGTGATTATTTGGGTGTTAGGAAGTTCTCCGCGCCCTCTGCGAGCTCAGCGGTAAAAAAAGTTTCGATTTTCCATTTTATACCGAGGTTCCGATGCAGCAGTTTTTCACTCGCCATGATTCCGAAAGCGGCTTCACCCTGGTGGAGATGATCGTGGTGATAGTGATCATCGGTATCCTGGCGGCTCTGGGAGGGCTGTTCATCGCGCGCCCCATCGAAGGGTTTCTTGACCTGTCGCGCCGCGCGACCCTGGTCGATGCCGCGGAAAGCTCCCTGCGCCGCATGCAGCGCGATGTGCGCCAGGCGCTGCCCAACAGTGTGCGTATCGGCTGCGGCGATCAGTGTCTGGAACTTTTGCATACCGTGGATGGTGGTCGTTACCGGGCCGATGGGCCGGGAAACGTCCTGGATTTCATAGCGCCGGATACCGATGGGTTCGATGTGCTCGGCACCCTGTCCGCAGCTCCGAGCGTCGGGGATGACCTGGTGATTTACAACCTGGCCTCCGGCGGCCCCAGCGGCAATGCCTACAACATTGCTGACAACCGGCGTACCGTTGCGGCAGGCAGCAGCGCAACACACATCAATTTTACCCCTCAAACGCCTTTCCCCCGGTCCTCCCCCTATCAACGGTTTTTCCTGGTGGATGAGCCGGTCAGTTACGTGTGCGATCCGGTGGCCGGCACCTTGACCCGTTATTCCGGCTATGCCATCTCCACCTCGCAATCGGCCACCCCCGGCGGCAGTGCCGCCATCATGACCCGGCACCTCAGCGCCTGTTCTTTCGTATACCATCCCGGTACACCGGAGCGAGCCGGATTGGTCACCATGCGATTGCAATTGGCCGAAGAGGGCGAAGCTATCACACTTATGCAGCAGGTCCACGTGGAGAACGCGCCATGATCGAGCGAGGGCTTATCGGGTCGCAAAAGGGATTTTCCATCGTTACGGCCCTGTTCATCCTGCTGGTGCTGGCGGTGCTGGGCGGTTTCATGGTGACCATGAGCGGCGTGCAAAGTCGCACCTCCCTGTGGGCGGTGCAGGGGGCGCGGGCCTACCATGCGGCTCGTAGCGGACTGGAGTGGGGTGTTTTTCAGGATCTCTCTACCGGTGTCTGTGCGTCGGATACCTTTACCGTTGATGGTTTTACCGTAAGCGTGACCTGCAGCGAAGAGTCTTTTTCCGAGGGGGGGCAGAACTACAAGGTTTATAGTTTATCCTCCCTCGCGCAATCGGGAACCTATGGCGACATCGATTATGTCTCCCGGCAGTTGCGTGCACGCATAACCGGGGCAACACCCTGAAAACCGGATTCGAGACATGGTAACCAGCAAAAAAATATTCCTGATCGTTTTATCGTTGATAACCCCCATTCTGTGGATATCATCGGCATATTCCGCATGCTCGCCCTATTTGGGTGATATGGTCATCAATGAAGCCTATGGCGAGGGTCCTTACAGTTCGCCTTTTGTTGAAACCAGGCTGATGGATTCTGCCGTTGCGGGTTTAATACCGCTGTGGTCTGTTCGGGTCTGCCAGAAGCAAGGGAATAAGGATGTCTGTCTGGATAGTTCTTTCAGTACGGCTGATTTGGTGGAATACGCGGCAACGGGAAATCCCTATTTCATGTTCTATCCCGGAAATCAAATGATGGACCTGAACGGGATCGATATTACTATTCGCGATGAAAACGGTTATGTGATCGACTATCTTTCTGTCAATGGTTATGTGCATCAAAAGGGCGCGTGCAGCACCGTTGATAATAATGCCGTAACAATCGGTCCGGGTATCAAGGGTGCAGAGAGGCTTCCCGATGGTACGGGGGGGTGGGTGTCCTATGAAAAGACAGGAGCCAACAGTGGGCCAACTCCAGACTATTCCAACGATGGTTCTTTGACTCAAGTCGATCATTACCGCATCCATCATCCCGCAGAGGCCTTGACCTGTCAGGCGGCATCGGT
>DIKU01000082.1:34669-41355 GCA_002424645.1 Pelobacter sp. UBA5610
GTGGCCCTCTCTGCACCCGGGGGCGTTTGGGTCGGGAGCAACACCACCACCTTTACCGGGGGGACGTCGGGTTCCTTGCTCCTGCGAAAAAATGCGCAAGGCAATGTGACTCTGGGAATCGCTTCGGCCAGCCCGGCGTCGAGCAGCTATTCTTGTTATACAGGCAATGTTGCCAGTGATTGCAGCATAACTTTTCGGGATTCCGGTTTTGTGTTTGATGTGGCTGCGTTGACTTCCTGTCAAGACTCCACTGCGTTGACCATCCAAGCAGTGCGCAAGGATGCTAGCAGTCAGTTATGCGTGGGGGATAGCAGTTTTGCCAACCAGACAGACAGGCCGGTCAATTTTTCCACTGCTTATATTACCCCCAATTCTCCCCAAAAAAGTCTGATAGTTAATGGCGTCGCTCTACCCCTCAGTGGTGCGGCAACTGTGTTGCTCGATTTCGATAGTTCTGCCTTAAGCACGTTGTCCGTTCGTTATAACGATGCCGGCAAATTGGGACTCACCGCCGCGTACTCCGGTACCGGAGTCGAAACAGGATTGAGCATGACCGGCAGCAGTCCCGAGTTTGTGGTGAGTCCTCATCATCTGCGGGTGCGTGCTACCACCGATGGATCAACCTTGCTTAATAATGCTACCCCCAATGGTGATCCCCACTGGCCTGCCGGAGAGGATTTTGAAGTTGAAGTCGCCGGGGTATGTGCCGATGGCACGGTAACGCCAAATTTTTCCGCGTCCACCGATCTTGACGCCACGGCCGGGAATCCTGCCGCCGGAGTGGTTACCGGCGGGCCGTTTGCTGCCGGGGATTACAGCGCGGGAGTGGTAAATGGTACGGCCTCATACAGCGAGGTCGGTACCTTCACCCTGCAGGCGCAGGCCGCGAACTACCTGGGAAGCGGGATCGATGTGACCGGCAGTACGACCGCCGGACGTTTTACGCCGCATCATTTCACCGCAACGCCCAACAGTCCGTTGTTTGCCACCGCCTGCAGTGTTGGCGGGTTTACCTATGTGGGACAAGCGTTTGACTATGCCCTGGCGCCGGCCATCATGGTAACCGCTCAGAACAAGCAGGGAGGCACCACGGCCAACTATACCGGTACCTGGTGGAAGATGACCAACGCCAGCCTGTCGGACAAGACCTACAGCGCCGCCAAGGGAACGCTCGATCTTACCAACATCCCTGCTGTTGACCCGGTGATTTCCGATTCGGGCGGAGGTAAGGGCGTACTGACCTTTGATGCCGGTAGCGGCCTGAGTTTTGCGCGTGGTGTTCCGGTCGCCCCGTTCGATGCGGACATCAGTTTGTCGATCAATGTGCTCGACACGGACGGTATCGCCGCTACGGCCAATCCCGTGACGTTCGGGGCGGCAACAGCCGGTAACGGTATTTCCTTCGATCATGGCAAGGCCATGCGTTGGGGCAGGGTATCCCTGAAGAATGCCTATGGTTCGGAGTTGTTGCCTTTGTCCATGCCGCTGCGTGCCGAGTATTTCGACGGCACTTCCTTTGTGAAGAATACCGGGGACGGTTGTACGGCGCTGGCGCTTACCCAGCTGGAACTTAAGAGTGGAACGACGACCGTTACCGGTGATCAGCCCGTTGCCGTTGGTAGCGGCAGCAGTCAGGCTTCTTTGGGCCATATCCCCATGCTTGCCGGGGATGCCGGATTGACTTTCAGCGCTCCCGGCTCCAACGGTTATATTCAGGTGCGCACCGATCTGACATTGCTGCCCTGGCTGCGTTACGACTGGGACGGAGACGGCAGTCATGATGATAGTCCTTCCGCGCGCGCCAGCTTCGGGATTTACAAGGGGCGGCCGGGGATGATCTATATGCGGGAGAGCTTCCGCTGAACAGGGAGCGCAAGTTGGTTTGAATTTCCTCGGCCAGGAATAGCCGGGGGGAATGCCGAAAACCACAAACAGACTATCCTCACGCTCGTTCGCTTTGCTTTGCGACTTTGCGGCTTTAGCGACGAAAGGAGCGGGCGTGTGATGCCTTTGACAGTCTTTGATCGCGTATTCTCTGGGGAATAATGGTTCTGTAGATTTCGGGCGATTGCTGTTCCATCCAGAAAATCGAGGTGGTCTTACATCGAAGGTGGACTTGACCAAGGGCCAGGCTTCGTATTTACTTGAGAAGAACTTTGCAACTTTCAATACATGACAAACCAACGGGAAAGGATCCCCTTATCATGACAGCTCTGGGCAATATCGGTTTTATCGGCGGTGGCAATATGGGCGAGGCCCTTATCAAGGGATTGGTCAAGGCCGCTGTTCCTGCGCAGAACATCCGGGTGGCTGAACCCAACGAGTCGCGTGCCCGGCAGTTGACGGAGCGTTACGGCGTCAACTGCAGCAGCGATGCCGCCGAAGTGGTGCAGCACAGCGACCTGATCGTGTTGGCAATCAAGCCACAGATCGTGCCTGCTGCCATGCCGGGCATCGCCGCGGCGTTCAGCGATGCCAAGTTGCTGGTATCGATTGCGGCCGGAGTGACCAGCCGCTCCCTTGAAGAGTATTTTGATGGCGCGCCTCGCGTGGTGCGCGTCATGCCCAATACCCCGGCATTGTCCGGTGCGGGCGCTACCGCTCTGTGTGCGGGTCTGCATGCCACCAAGGAGGACCTGGCGATGGCCATCCACCTGTTCGAGGGGGTAGGGACGGTGCATGTGGTCAGTGAAGCCCAGATGGACGCTGTCACCGGTCTGTCCGGCAGCGGCCCGGCCTATGTTTACATGGTGATCGAGGCGATGGCTGCCGGCGGCGTTCTGGAAGGCCTGCCGATGGATACGGCATTGGCCCTGGCAACCCAGACGGTTTTTGGCACGGCGCTGCTGGTGAAGGAAAGCGGCGAACACCCGGCAGTGTTGCGCGATAAAGTCTGTTCACCCGGCGGCACCACGATCGCGGCCGTCAAGGCGCTGGAAGAGAAGGGGCTGCGCGCGGCCCTTATCAAGGGCGTCTCCAAGGCGGCGAAGCGTTCGCGGGAGCTTGGTAAGGGGTAGCTTTTCGTCACTAATTTTTACCCAATACTCAGGATCGCAGCCTGAGACCGCGGGGTTGCGCCCCCGCCCGGCGCCTTACTCTTTTAATACGCCTCAAAAGAGTAAGCAGAAAAGCGCGCCCCTTTCCTGGCCCGCCTGCGGCGGGTACCCTGCGCTACGTAACCGTCGGGCGGGCGGAAGAGATTCGCTGCGCTCAGTCTTCCGCCTGTTTCGCCCGTCGACTGCTTCGCTCCGGCTGCGTCACAGGGGGATACCAGTAAGAATAATCAAAAAAGGCCGATCGCACGATCGGCCTTTTCTTCGTTTGAAACAGAGCTGCCAAAGTGGCCTTAGAAGGTCATGATCAGATCGATGGCGATGGCGACCACCGACAGGACAAAAATGATCAGGTAGTTCAGGCCTTCCTTGCTGACGGTCAGGGATGACAGGATATAGCGAATGGCTTCGCGATCGTCATCGCCGAGCGTGCCGGCCTTGAGTTTGGGCAGAAGCTCCATGCCGATGATGGTACGGCGGCGCTTGAGGGTAATGCGGTAGCGATAAAGGAAAAACATGCAGTAGCCGATGACCCCCACATACCAGATGGGCCGAAACAATGCGGGCCACAGGCTGTTGGCCATGGGCAGAATCCGGAAACACAGAGAGGACAAAAGGCCAGTCAGAAAGAATCCGTAAATGACGTAGGGGGGTACTTCCTTGGGTGGGGTCATGGTGATTAACTCAAATTGTTAGACGTAGGACGAAAAGCCGTGACCTTTTGGGTCATGGATACGATATGCCAAAGGCCGTTTCCCGGGGAAACGGCCTTATTTTTTACAACGGCAAGAAGTGCAGGCCGAAGCTTCCCGTGCTTTTTTCTCCGCATATTCGCGGTTTACCTTTTCGTAAAGTTCGATCTGTTCGGCCATGGAGAGCTTTTTTTTGCTCGATCTGCCGTGACCGAGACAGGCGGCACAGCGTATATCGGAACACCATTGGCAGAATTGGCAGTCGGGACAGGGGTGTTTTTTCTCTTCCATAGCGCATCACCTCGATGGTTCATTGTAGGGCCAGCTTTGAGACGTGGCAAGGTCTTTTTTACCGTGTCGTCTTCAGAGGACGAGGCGGCGGCGCTGGTGGTTGAGATACCAGGCTTCGCAGTACTCGCAGGTGAGTAACAGGAAAATGGCCAGGGCGATACCCGGTATGGGAACGGGACTCAGCATGGCCAAAGGCCAGGCCACCGCCAGGTAGGCGACTTTGGCCACGGTAGCCCAACCAAGGACACCGGTGCGGTGACACTGCGCAAATACGCCGCGCCATAGGTTTACCGCCCCGTACAGGACGGGGAACAGGGCGCAGCTGGCAAGGGGCAAGGCAATATAGGCGCGTAGATCGGCTTTCAGTCCCATGCACCAGCCCAGTACCGGCACATTGAGAGGGTAGGCCACCGCCAGCATAATCAGCGCCATGATCGCTGCCACAAGCCGGGAAAAACGCATCAGTACGCGATAGTCCCGCTGGTCGTGAACCAGTGCCTGGTAAGCCTGCTGCAGGTTGCGCATGGGGCCGGCCAACAAAAAAATGAAGCCGCGAATGACTCCGAAGGCTGCCAGGGCGATGGTGGCGTCGGGCAGGCGACTGACGATGGCGCTGATCATCAGGGGGATCACCTGTTGCATGGAAGACGAAAAGGCCAATGGCAGGCTGTAGCGAAACGTTTCGCGTACGCCATGTTCAACGCTGCCTGTGGACATGATTCCGCATTTGCAGGCAAACCAGAGCATCATCAGGCTTTCCACCGCAATACATCCCAGCAGGCCCAGCGCGCCGAGTTGCGGACCCGGGACGTGTCCGCCTGCCAATAGCAGGATGACAACCAGAGAGCCAATTCGGATCAGAGTGGCCAGGGATACCAGTTCGGTGCGATGGGCGCGCATGACTATCCCTTGACATAGTCCGCGTATTCCGGTGAAGAAGGGCAAGAAAGCCAGAATTGCAATGACCTCGCGGGCCCGTTTTGCAAGGTCGGGGGATACGCCGATGAGTTTCTCAAAGATGAATTGACCAAAGGGGGTCCAGGCAATCAGGGCCAGCATCACCGAAATACCCGAGGAGGCAGCCAGCACAAACAACGTGACGCTCATCAGAGAACGGCGACCGCGCACCAGGGCGAGAGCAATGGTGTGGTTCTGATACCCGGGGGAAGCCAGGAACAGGTGCAGGGCGATGGCGACCGCAAAGGCAGCCAGATTGGCAACGGCTTCGGCCTGGCGCGCCAGGGCCATGTTGATAATGTTATGGGAAAAGCTCATCAACTGGACATTGAGCATCAGCGGGAAGAAAAATCGGGAAATCTGTCGCAGGGACAGTGGCGTTGCTTGGTTCATGAAGAGGATCAATCCGTCCGGTAAAGGGGGGACGCGTGCCTTGCTCAGGCCGGAAACAGGCGCAGCAGGTCATGTGGTGTCTCGGCCAGATAGTCGTAAGGGAATCCATCCGTGCGGCCTATGCCCCAGGCACAAAAGCAGGTTTTGACCCCGGCGGCGTGGCCGGCCCGCAAGTCGGTATGGTGGTCACCGATCATGACAGCGTGCTCGACCTCGGCCCGCATGTCACGCAGCGCCATTAAGACGGGGGCAGGATCAGGTTTCTTGGGGAGATTGCCGTTGGCGCCGACGATGCTGGTAAAAAAGGCCGTAAGACCCAATTCGTATAGCAGTCGCAAAGTCATGTCGTAGGGTTTGTTGGTGACAACGGCCATGTTTTTACCCTGGTGAGCCATGAGGAAATCGGCAATTCCGGGATAAAGGTCAGTCTGGTCGAGCAGGTGTTCATCGTAAAGGTGCAGGAATCTTCGAAGATGCTGTTCTGAATAAACATTTTCAGGCAGTGCGCGGCGCACCAGCATGGTGGCCCCGTCGCCGACATAGTCGCGCACCTGATCGATGGGCAGAGGCTCAAGATCGAGTTCTTCGCGCAGCAGGTTGACCGCGGTACCAAGGTCGGCGACCGAGTCAACGAGGGTACCGTCAAGGTCGAACAACAGAGTGTCAAAAGCCATGGCAAGTACCTCCGGTGAAAAGCAGTGCGTTAAAACAGGTCCTTGATATAAGCGAACAGACCCGCTTCTTCAATCTTGTAATAGAGGATAATGCCGACCGCCACCGGTGCCACAAAGCGGATTAAAAAATGCCAGGTAGGATAGACCCAGGCGGAACCGCCGGCCAGCAATTCATCCTTCTCCTCATGCCCGCTCCAGAACCAGCCGACATACACGGCTGTGAGCAGGCCGCTGATGGGCAACAGGTAATTGGAGGCGATAAGGTCGATGGAATCGAAGACCCCGAGTTTGCCGATAGGGGTGAGATGGGTCAGCAGGTTGCTGGACAGGGCCGAGGGTATGCCGACCACAAACGCCAGTGCCGCCAGGGCAGCGGTGGCGCGTTTGCGGTTCCAGCCCCGTTCGTCGATCAGGTAGGCGACCTGCGATTCGAGCAGCGAGATGGCGCTGGTCAAGGCGGCGAACGCCAACAGCAAAAAGAACAGCAGGGCCAGGATGTTGCCGCCGGGCAGACTGGAAAAAACCATCGGAATGGTTTTGAAAACCAGGCCCGGTCCGGCGCCGGGTTGCATCCCGGCGGAAAACACGATGGGGAAAATGGCCAGTCCCGCCATGAGAGCGATGCC
>DIKU01000082.1:41498-46611 GCA_002424645.1 Pelobacter sp. UBA5610
GGGACGGAACATGAACTCCAGGCCTTGCCGGGCGCCATCGCTGAGCATGCCGTTGATAAATAGCAGCACCAGCAAACCAAGCAGTACAGGCATGAGGATCTTGCTCCAGCGTTCGATCCCCTTTTGCACACCGCCGATAACGATGCCGAGGCACAGCCCGATAAAGGTGAAATGCCACAATACCTGGCGAAAGCCGTTCTTTTCCAAACCCTCGAACATGGCATTGATCTGCGTGGTAATTTGAGAGGAGGCCGTGCCGGGAACGGCGGAGAAGGAGCCTGTCAGGGCGCGAAACAGGTAGTCCAGGGTCCATCCGGCCACCACCGAATAGTAGGACAAAATAACAAAGGCGGCGAGGATGCTGACCCAGCCCGCCAGTTGCCAGGGGGAGCGGCGACCCTCCAGGCTTATAAAGGCACCGACAGCGTCGCGCCGGGTATGTCGGCCGATCATCAGTTCCGCCATCATGATCGGCAGGCCGACCAGGGTGATGCAGATCAGGTAGACCAGCACAAAAGCGCCGCCACCGTTGTTGCCGGTGATGTAGGGAAACTTCCAGATGTTGCCGAGACCCACGGCGCTGCCGGCGGCCGCCAGGATAAAGCCGAGGCGTGAGCCCCACAGGGCACGGGGTTGGGTGGAATCTGACATGCGGTTACCTCAATAGCGTGAACCGAAGATGGCGGAACCGACCCGCACCAGTGTGGCGCCTTCCTCGACGGCTGCTTCAAAGTCGTGGCTCATGCCCATGGACAACTCCCGCATTTCGACCCCCGCGAGTTTCAGGGCGGCTATACCGTCGGCAAGCTGGCGCAGGCGGCGGAAAAAAGGACGCACTTCTTCGGGATCATCCAGGTAGGGCGGCAGCGCCATCAGTCCGCGGATGCGCACGTGGGGCAGTTGTGCAATCTGGCGCACCAGATCCTGCAGGGCCGCCTCGTCGGTACCCGATTTGCTTTCTTCTTCACCCAGATTGACCTGAATCAGGATGTCTACGGGTTTGTCGAGCTTGCTCCATTGCCGATCGATTTCCATGGCCAGGGACAGCCGATCGACGGAATGGATCATGGTCACCTTGCCGCGCAGATACTTGACCTTGTTGGTTTGCAGGCTGCCGATAAAGTGCCACGTCACCGGGGCGGTGACTTCTTCGGTCTTGGCTACAAACTCCTGCACGTAATTTTCGCCAAACAGGGTCTGGCCGCTTTCTGCTGCCTGGTCGATCATGGCGGCAGGCTTGGTTTTGGAAACGGCTACCAGCCGGACGTCGTCCGGGTTGCGGTTGGCGCGCTTACAGGCAGCGGCTATGCGCTCATGGATGTTTTGCAGGTTTGTCTGGATACTCATGGCGGATCCTTCCGGTGGCCGGCATGCGGGTCAAGATGGGGACTCCACGTGGGCGGAGCGAGGCAATTCGGTTTCGAACAGGCGCACCGCGCCCAACCGCTCCAGGGTCTCGACCACCTCGCACAATGGCAGGCCGACGACGTTGGTATAGCTGCCTTCTATCGCGGGGATCATGAAAGCGCCTATCCCCTGGATGGCATACGAACCAGCCTTGCCGAACGGCTCGCCGGTGGCAATGTACCCCTGAATCTCCCGCTCTGTCAACTCCCGGAACCGTACCGTGGTGGTGACGGCCTGCGCCACTTCCTGTCCGGTGGCCCGGTCGATAACGGCGTAGCCGGAAATGACGCTATGGCTGCGGCCGGAAAGCGATCGCAGCATGGCCGCGGCATCGGCGGCATCGGTCGGTTTGCCGAGGATGGTTGCGTCGCGCACCACCACCGTGTCGCTGCCGATGAACCAGCGCCCCGCAATCTCGGGTCGGCGCGCCACTTCGCGGGCCTTGAGCAGGCTCAGGCGCGTGACGTGCTGCTGGGGGGTCTCCTGAGGCAATACCTCTTCCGGCGCGTCGCTGGGAACAACGGTAAACGAGATGCCCATTTCAGCGAGCAACTGGCTGCGGCGCGGCGAGGCCGACGCCAACACGATGCCGTTGTCCGTGGGGGCGGAAGAAAAGAGAGGTTCAGTCTTCATGGGGGGCTTCCTGGGGCAAGGGGCTGATAGCAGGGAGGTGGGGCAACACCTGCTGCCGCCACGGTTCCAGATCGGTCAAGGCACGTTCGGCCATGGCCAGTCGCCGGTCGGCCCGCTTGCGCTTGCGTCCCTCCAGAGGGGGGAATAATCCATAGTTGACGTTCATCGGTTGAAAATCGTCGGGGCTGGACAAAGACAGATGACCGAGCAGGGCGCC
The DNA here is from genome assembly GCA_002424645.1 of Pelobacter sp. UBA5610. Lineage (GTDB taxonomy): Bacteria > Desulfobacterota > Desulfuromonadia > Desulfuromonadales > Syntrophotaleaceae > Syntrophotalea. The sequence continues at coordinate 43,756 of DIKU01000082.1, forward strand.
GAGCGCCGTGGTTGCCGGTGGGAGAGAGACTGGCCGATCCTGCAATTGTCCCGCCGCGAACAGCCCTGCCAAAAAGCCGCAGGCGGCCGATTCGACGTAGCCTTCCACTCCGGTGATCTGTCCGGCAAAAAACAGCCGCGGGTCGGTCTTCAGCCGCAGGTGCTTGTCCAGACAGGTGGGAGCGTTGATGAAGGTATTGCGGTGCATGCTGCCGAGACGTTCGAAATTGGCGTTCTGCAGACCGGGGATGGTACGGAAAATACGGCGCTGCTCCGGGTAGGTCAACTTGGTCTGGAATCCGACCATGTTGAACAACGTGGCATGCCGGTTGTCCTGGCGCAGTTGCACCACGGCAAAGGCTTCGCGACCGGTGCGCGGATCGGGCAGCCCCACCGGTTTCATGGGGCCGAAGGCCAGGGTCAGATCGCCGCGTTCCGCCATTTCTTCCACAGGCATGCAGCCTTCGAAGTGCACGACTTTTTCAAATTCTTTTCCCGGAACCTTTTCCGCAGCTTTGAGGGCCTCGATGAAGTCGAAGTACTCCTCGCGCGACAACGGACAGTTGATGTAATCATCCCCGCCGCGCCCGTAACGGGAGGCTTTCCAGGCAATGCTGTAGTCGATGCTGTCGGCTTCGATTATCGGGGCGATGGCATCGTAAAAGTAGAGGTGTTGACTGCCGGTCAGGCGGGCGATTTCCGCTGCGAGGGCATCCGAGGTCAGCGGTCCGGTGGCGATGATGACCGTGCCTTCGGGCGGGATGCCGACTTGCTCGGAGCGTTGCAGGGTGATGAGGGGGTGCCGGCTGATGCGTTCGGTGATGGTGCGTGAAAAAGCGTCCCGGTCGACGGCCAGTGCGCCGCCGGCGGGTACGGCGGTGGCATCGGCGGCCTGCATGAAAAGGGTCGCGCAGCGTCGCAACTCTTCCTTGAGGCAACCGACCGCATTGTTCATCCCTGCGCCGCGCAGACTGTTGGAGCAGACCAGTTCGGCCAGATCCGGGTTATGATGGGCGGGGGAAAAGGTATGTGGTTTCATTTCCAGCAGAGTCACCTGCAGACCTTGCTCGGCAGCCTGCCAGGCCGCCTCGCAGCCGGCCAGACCGGCGCCGATAATGGTAAGTGCGGGGGGTGTTTGATTCGTATGGCTCATAGTCGTCTCGCGGCGTCTTTTGCAGGACGCCAAAAATGCAGAAACGACCGGGCCGCAAAGCCCGGTCGCCCGTATGAATCGATGTGAAAAACAACGGCGCTATTGGTCGTCGGTCTTCGCAGCTTTTTTGGCCGGGGCTTTTTTCGTTGCCGTCTTTTTGGTTGCGGCCGTTTTGGCGGCGGGTTTTTCATCCGCGGCCTTTTTGGTGGTTTTTTTGGCCGCAGCCGGCTTTGCGGACGCGGTTTTTTTCGTGGTGGTTTTCTTTTCCGCTGGTTTGCTTCCGGTGGTTTTGGCCGTGGCCTTTTTAGGGGCTGCCTTGGCCTTGGGAGCCGCTTTGGCTTTCGGCTCCGGTGCAATCAACACTTCGGTCCAGTCGCATGTCTCCTGGGGACACTTGCGGAAGGTGCCCTGGCGCTTGGTGACTTTTTCCACCACCAGCGGGAATTCGCACTTGGGGCAGGGCTCCTCGATAGGCAGGTCCCACAGTGCATACTTGCATTGCGGATAGCGGTTGCAGGAATAGAAAATTTTGCCGTAGCGGCTTTTCTTTTCCATCAGTTCCCCTTCGCCGCACTGGGGGCAGGTGATGCCGAGGGACTTGGGTTTGACCAGGGGCTGAATATTCTTGCACGCAGGGTAGGCCGAACACGCCAGGAACTTGCCATAGCGGCCTTCCTTGATAAGCATGGGGGCGCTGCACTTGTCGCAGGTCTGGTCCGACATGACCGGTTCTTCACGCTCGCCGCCATTCAGCGGTTCGGTGTAACGGCATTCGGGGAATCCGGAACAGGCCAGAAAACGTCCTGCCCTGCCCAGTTTAATCACCAGAGGTTTGTTGCACTCGGGGCAGGTGCGGTCGGTCTTTTCGGTGGTCACATCCTGCTTGGAAATCTGGTTTTCCTTTTCTTTGAGCAGGGTGATGAACGGTCCCCAGAAGTCGTGCAGAACCGGTTGCCATTCCCGCTCTCCGCGTGAGATGGCGTCAAGGTCCTCTTCCATCTGAGCGGTGAAATCGTAATCGACGTATTTGTTGAAATGGTTGACCAGCAGATCGTTGACCACCATCCCCACATCCTCGGTGTAAAACGCGCGTTTTTCCAGACGCACGTATTTACGGGTCACCAACGTGTTGAGGGTTGATGCGTAGGTCGAGGGTCGTCCGATGCCGTGCTCTTCGAGGGTTTTTACCAGGCTGGCCTCGGTGTAGCGTGGCGGCGGTTGGGTAAAATGCTGGGAAGGCAGCACTTCGCGGCAATCGAGGGGTTGTTCCGTTTCCAGCGCCGGAAGGGTGCTTTCCCCCTGATTGTCCTGATCCTCGGGGTTGTCGATATCTTCGATATACAGCTTCATGAAGCCGGGGAATCGAACCACCTGACCGGAGGCGCGGAACATGAAGCGTTCACCGGCGCCGATGTCGACGGTGGTGGCATCCAGGATAGCCGGAGCCATCTGCGAGGCCACGGTACGCTGCCAGATGAGCCGGTACATTTTGTACTGGTCGGAGCTTAAATGGGACTTGATCTTGTCCGGCAGGTTGGCCAATGACGTGGGACGCACGGCTTCGTGCGCCTCCTGGGCGTTTTTAGCTTTGTTCTTGAAAACGCGTGGGGCGCTCAGAGCGTAATCCGCACCATACTCACGGGTGATGACTTCGCGGGCTTCATCGGTTGCGACCTGCGACAAGGCCACCGAGTCGGTACGCAT
>DIKU01000082.1:46808-53135 GCA_002424645.1 Pelobacter sp. UBA5610
TCCTGTGCCTGGGCCTGCTGGGTGATGTCGAATTTATCCAGGGTCTGGCCGTCGACAGCGTGCAGTCGGGCCTGAAAAACCGCACCTTGCTCGGTGCCCATTTGGGCTTCGATGGTCCAGTATTCGCGTGGTTCGAAAGCCTGGATAGCTTTTTCCCGTTCACAGATCAGGCGCAGGGCTACCGATTGCACGCGCCCGGCGGACAATCCGTAGCGGATCTTCTTCCACAAAAACGGCGACAGATTGAAACCGACCAGGTAGTCGAGCACCGAGCGGGCTTGCTGGGCGTCGACCAGTTCACGGGAAATATGCCCGGGGTGTGCGACGGCTTCCTGGATGGCGTTTTTGGTTATTTCGTGAAATGTAACCCGTTTGATCGTCGGGGTTTTGGCATCTTTGGGGATTTCCAGTGCTTCCAGTAAATGCCAGGCGATCGCTTCTCCCTCGCGGTCGGGGTCAGTGGCCAGAATCAGTTCGTGGCTTTTTTTGACCTCTTTTTTCAGAAGCTCAATGTGCTTCTGGCTTTCGGGGAGGATATGGTAGAGGGGGGCAAAATCATGATCCACGTCGACGGAACCCTGCTTGCTTGGCAGCGCTCGCACGTGACCGTAGGAAGCCAGGACCTTGTAGCCCGGGCCGAGAAATTTTTCAATGGTTTTCGCCTTTGCGGGCGATTCGACTATTACCAGGGATTGTGCCATGAAAGCCTCGATTTGAAGGTCTGTCTAGTGAGGAGGTCATGCATCTTGTCCCCGCGCCAACCATGAAACAAAAGGCTGCAGAATATCCGCAGCCTGAGATCGTTTCAGTGATAAAGCCGAGTCCAGTCATCATCCATGAAGCAATCGACCTCGCGCATCCATTCGTGGTGCGAATGGGAGAAGAGGGTCAGCGCCGTCAGGGTCTTGATATCCTTGAGGCTGACTTCATCTTCGTCGGTGTGCAAGGCTTTCTGGATGATTTCCTCCAGAATGTTTTCGTCAATGATACCCATCTCGCGCACACGCATCAGGAACCCGCGCGCATCCCTCTCGATGGCTTGACATTCTTCGGATGTGAAAATGCGCTGACTTGGGATTGACAGGGATTTTGCGAGCTGGTCGGTGCTTTGATGCAAGGACAGGTTTTCCATCCAGTGAAAAGCCGCATCGATCTCCTCGGACTCAAACCCGATTGCCAGCAATTCCTCAACGAGATCGCCGTTTGCCGGCAGTTGCCCATCTTCCATGATGTAATGGGCGATGATGCTAACGATGGCCAAGACCCGTTCTTTCAGAGGGTTTCCGGTCATAAACCTCCATCTGCTCAGGAGCTCCGTTTGCGCACGAAGCGCATGCCGGGAAGCTGAATTGCTCCGTTGGCAAGTTCCAAGTGGAGTAAAATAGCGGAAACCTCCATGGGTGTCAAGCCGCATTTCCTGGCCAGTTCGTCGACATGCAGGGGGGAGTCCTGAAGCTCATGATAAACCCTCAGTGTCTGGCCTGAGAGTTGATTTTCGAAAGGGTCCTCTTCGATAGACGGTCTGTTGTCAGCCGATCCCGGCCGTAGAATGTCCAGAATGTCGGCACTTTCGGTAACCAGGTGGGCACCGTCCTTGAGGAGTTGGTTGGTGCCGCAACTGGCCGGGCTATAGGCTGGACCCGGGATCGCGAAGACTTCACGCCCCTGGTCGAGGGCGAATCCAGCGGTTATCAGAGATCCGCTGCGAACGGCCGCTTCCACAACCAGGACGCCTTGACACATGCCGCTGATGATGCGGTTGCGACCAGGAAAATGTCTGGCCAGAGGTGCGGTGTCGGGCGGGTATTCCGACACGATTGCTCCGCCCTGGGCCGGAATCTGGTCAAACAGATGAGCATTGTCCAGGGGGTAGATTCGGTCGATGCCGCAGCCGAGAACCGCTACTGTCGTGCCGTTTGCGGCAAGAGCCCCTTCGTGGGCGGCACGGTCGATACCGCGTGCCAGTCCGCTGACGATGGCAAAGCCTTGCGCGGCAATTTGTTGGCAGAGGGTGTGGGTGAGGCGTTGGTTTGGCAAAGAGGCTTGTCGCGCCCCTACCACAGCGAGTCCGGGATGACGAGGCAGGCCGCCTCGGACATAAAGCAGCGCAGGCGGGTCGTAGATGGAGCGCAGCAGGGCAGGGTAATCCTCATCATCCCACAAGGAGACGATGTGGACGTTGAGCCGCTCCAGGTTTTCCAGTGTCTCTAAAAACAGTGGCGAGTTGTGTCCGGGTAACGCTTCGGCAACCGTACTGCGTATGCTTGCGCGTTTTTTCCACGCAACGGGGCCGACATCAAGAGCCTCCTCGGGAGAGCCGAAAGCTTCTATCAAGCGAATGATGCCGGCTCGCCCGAGTCCCGGGGTGAGATGAAGTCGAAGCCAGGATTGTTCTCTGGGATTCATGGTCGGTTCATCCTGCGCCAAGAAAAAAAGGATTGAATAACTTCAATCCTTTTTTTCCTTCTATTGGAGGGGTTGTACTTTTTACTGCTCCACCGTACAAACCTGGTCGCCGGTATAAATGGGCGAGACCGATTTCAGGATCAAGGCTGCTGCTGTTTGCGGCTGGGTGCTCAAGATCACGGCAGCCCCCAGCAGTTCATCGGGTAATTCAACCTGGTGGCCCGGCAGCGTGCGATGGGTTGTTTGACGCGGGCGTGTAACATAGACCATGTTGCCGGCTTCGAGACCGTCTTCGAAGCCAAGGTCGAGATAGATGACGTCATGTTGGCTCAAGGCGATTTTTTCCCGGCTGTTGGCGACGACGTAACCCGTCAGGGGAGCGCTGGATTTTTTAAGAACGATTTCGCGGCTGGTGGGTTCCTTGGGGATCAACAGGGCGCCGCGGGTGATCTCTTTGGTCACCTGGCTGATAACAGCGGTAGCCACAGATGGGTTGATATCGGTGATTCGGGCTTCGCCAACATGGCTCACCCGGTGGCCGAGAACTTCCTTGCTGACGGGATGGGTGACTTTTTCGCCCACCTCTACCAGGGTGTAGACATCTCCGGGCTGCAGGTCGGGGTCTTCGATTTTAACAAAGACCTGATCCTGGTAACTTAACAGGATGCGGTCATCGGTGGCATCGACCAGGGTCCCGGCGCTCTGAATTTCATCCAGGGTGATAAAGCCTTCGCTTCCCGCCACGCCTTTGACGGTGATTTCTTCAACCGGCTCGATGGGCATGCTGTCAGCGGGTTGCGTCGCGGCGGCTTCAGCATCTCCCGGCAGGAGTACCAGCCTGCCATCGCGAATGGCGACTTTCTGTCCGGGATAGATGAGATGGGGGTTGGTGATAAAGGGGTTGTTCGCCCACAGGTTAGGCCAGTAGTAGGGGTCTTTGATGAACTTTTTTGAGACGCCCCACAGCGTATCGCCCTTTTTGATGGTGTAAATCTGCTCCGGCGTTTGCGCTGTGGCTGCAAGCGGAAACAGCAGCACACACATAACTATCAGTGCTTTGCAGATGTTCTTCATGAAATATCCCCCGTGAGATGGCAGTCAGGGGAAAACCGTCACAGTTCTCCACCTGAGCGATTAATGACAAATCCTTGGTGTCAGGACTCGACCAGGGCTTTGCGGGCCGCAGTACTGTCCGGGTAGCGTTGCTGCAGCGTTTGCAGGACCTGCCGGGCCTTTTCGTATTGATTGAGCTGCCGCAATGCCGGTGCCATGCGCAACAAGGCGTCCGGCGCTTTACCGCTGAGCGGGTAATTTTCGGCAACTTTCTGGAATTCCTGAACGGATCGCGCGTATTGACCAAGCTTGTAGTAGCATTCTCCGAGCCAAAACTGGGCGTTGCCTGCATAATTGTTGGACGGAAAATGATCCAGGAAGGTTTCAAAGCCTTCGATAGATTGGTTGTAGCGGCCTGAAGCGTAATCACCAAAAGCTTTTAGGTAGGTCTCGGTTGGTGAAATGGCTTTCTGCCCGGTTTTGGTAGCAGGTGTCTGGCCTGTATAATCGGTGTTTTCCCCGACGGGGGTGACTTTTTGTGCCGCCAGGGCGGTTTGCAGGGAGCCGATTTGCTGTTGTTGCGCGGCCAGTTGTTGTGCCAGGCTGTCGATCCGCAAATTTTGTTGTTCGATAAGGCGATTTTGATTTTCTACGCTTGCCCGAAGCGAAGACAAAATTTGATCGGCCTGCGGTGTATGGACGGGAGAGGTCATGGCGCAGCCGGCAAACAGGAAGAGGGCAAGGGCTGAAAAGACAAAAAGGCGCGTCATGGGTACGTCTCCGGCTTGCGGAAAACCCGGAAGCCAAAAAGAACCGGGCAATGTGAAAATTTGCTAAAAAAGTATAGGCTTTTTAACACCTTGTCAAGCGGAAAGGTTTTCCTGCCGGGGGAGAAGCTGTTTCGCATGGAGGGTGTTTCATGTTAATGTCGAGCGGTTTGACGTGAACAGGGGAGTCGAAATTGTTGCCCGAACGCGTTTATGTGTTATGCCCGGTATCCATGAATTACCCTGAAACTTGATGCTGCTCTGGAGTTGCCATGAAATCGCAACCTGAATTGCTGGCGCCTGCCGGTAATATGGAAAAACTTGAAACCGCTCTGTTGTACGGGGCCGATGCTGTTTATGTAGGTGGAGAGCAGTTCGGTCTGCGGGCCCAGGCTGGGAACTTTACCCTGGAACAGTTGGCCCGGGCGCGGGAACTGACCCTGCGCCTGAACCGGCGACTGTATTTGACCCTCAACGCCTATCTCATGCCCGGTGAAACGGAGGCCTGTGCCGCTTATCTGGAGCAATTGCGCGACCTGGATCTGGATGCCTACATCGTGGCCGACCCCGGAGTTCTTGCGCTGGTGCAGGCCGGCGACCCCGGCCGGGAAATTCATCTCTCCACCCAGGCCAATACCACCAACGCCGAGGCTGTCCGGTTCTGGTCCCGGGCCGGAGTGCGGCGTATCAACCTGGCTCGCGAATTGAGTCTGGAAGACATCCGCGCTGTGCGCTCCGCAACGGATGTTGAACTGGAAGTTTTTGTGCATGGTGCCATGTGCGTGGCCTATTCCGGCCGCTGCCTGCTGTCGGCGGCATTGACCGAGCGTGGCGCCAATCGGGGCCTGTGCACCCAGCCCTGTCGCTGGAGTTACGCTCTGATGGAGAAGACCCGACCCGGGCAGTATTTCCCCATCGAAGAGGATGCGCGTGGCAGTTATGTGATGAACAGCCGGGATCTGTGCCTGCTTGAGCAGTTGCCTCAACTTATCGATGCCGGTGTCGATAGCCTCAAGATCGAGGGGCGCATGAAAAGTCGCTATTACGTGGCGGCGGTTACCCGGGTCTACCGGAAGGCGCTGGACGCTTACCTGGAGAACCCTGCCGGCTGGCATTGCCAATCAAGTTTGCGCGAGGAATTGGAAAGTGTCAGCCATCGGCCTTACAGCACCGGCTTTTTCCTCGGCAAGGATGACCCGCAGTTGCAAACGGACCACGGTGGTTACATCCGTCGTTGCGATTTTGTCGGAGAGGTATCCCGGGTGCATGCTGACGGTCGTGGCCTGGTGATCGGGCGCAATCGCTTTTTTCCGGGGGAGACGTTGGAGCTCATCGGTCCGGATATGCGCCAGTCCAGCTTTGAAGTGTACGATCCGACCACCGAGGGGGGGGCGCCGTTATCGGTGGTGCAGCCAAATGCCCAAGTACTTCTGCCTCTGCCTGCGGGGGCCAGGGAGGGTGACCTGCTGCGCCGCAACCGGTTGGAGGATTAGCACCCCGGACCGCAGGCTGTTGTCTTGGATGGAACTTTTGGGACCTATTTGCGTGAGCTTGTCAGGCAAGGTTATTCATATAGCATTCTTTAACCACTGATCCGCCGCCGAGAGTGCAGAGTGCACTGAGAAAAGGCGCTTGCAGCTAAAGACTCTCTCCGCGGTCTCTGCGGTGAAAGTCCGGGTTTTTCATCGGTTTCCTGAAAAAATCGGCCACGAATGCCTTGTGGTTACCGGACCTTTACCGAAATCGCCAGATTCGGCTCGCGCGTCTGCCAGATGCGGCGGGTGTCCAGGTCGCAGGCGGTCAGGGTGCCGCCGTACACTGCGCCGGTGTCCAGTCTGATACGGTGCGATCCGAAATACGGTTTGCGCAGGGGGGTGTGGCCGAACACCACGGTCTTGCCCCAGTCGGTGGTCGATGTCAGAAAGGTATCGCGGATCCACAGCAGATCCTCTTCGGTTTGCTGTCTTAGGGGATAGCCCGGGCGTAAGCCGGCATGCACGAAAATATACTTGCCCGTTTCGTGGAAGCGTTGCAAGCTGTTGAAGAAGTGCCGATGGGCGGCAGGCAACTGCAGATGACCTTTGTCCAGATAGGCGAGCAG
>DIKU01000032.1 GCA_002424645.1 Pelobacter sp. UBA5610
ACTGCCGCCTCATTGGGTGCTTCCATTTCACCTTTTTGCACATCACCGCTGCGGGTTTTTCCCTCCCACGCAAACTTGGCCACGCGTTACCTCCTTTTATACGATCGCTGCCAGCTGCAGCCGATAGTTGCAATGAGTAAACCCTATGGGCTGATGCCGCCTGTTCAAACCACATGTCCATCCACGGGGACCATAAAAATTCTTTTGATTACGCGCTATGCCGCAACCGGAAATTATCTCTACAACCCCGAGCTACTGACTGACATGAATCTGTCGTTTGAGAACGGCAGCGGGATTGGCCATCATTTGCTTAAGCTCATCCGGCTCTGGCGACCGGGCCAAAGCCGTGTCTACGGAGATTATCTTTCGGTAGCTGAGCATGAACAACGACTGATTCATGGTCTGCATGCCATAGCGCTCCTGACCCATTTGCATTTGAGAATAGATCTGATGGATTTTATCGTCGCGAATCAGAGCCCGGATAGCCGTATTGGGAACCATGACTTCCAGAGACAGGACTCGACCATGCCCGGATGCTTTGGGCAACAGGTTCTGGGAAAGCACCCCTTCAAGAACGAAGGACAGCTGTGTACGCACCTGGGATTGCTGATTGGTGGGGAAAACATCGACGATACGATTGATGGTTTGCACACACGAATTGGTATGCAAGGTAGCAAAGCAAAGATGCCCGGTTTCCGCGATAGTTAAAGCGGCCTCAATGGTTTCAAGGTCGCGCAACTCGCCGAGCAAAACAACATCGGGGTCCTGGCGCAAAATATACTTCAGCGCTTTTTTAAATGAATGCGTATCGGAACCAACCTCACGCTGATTGACCAGACAGTTCTTGTGAGGGTGGATATACTCGATTGGATCTTCGATGGTAATAATGTGTTCGTGACGATTATCATTGATGGAATCGATAATGGAAGCCAGAGTGGTTGACTTGCCACTACCGGTCGGGCCGGTGACCAGTACAAGCCCCCGGGGTTTGCGCGACAAATCCCTGACCACCGGCGGCAACCCCAACTCCTCGAAACTTCGAAACTTGTACGGGATCATCCTGAACGCACCGGCCAGGGCGCCGCGCTGAAGATAGATGTTGCCACGGAAACGAGCCAGCCCCTTGACGCCGAAAGATAAATCGAGTTCGTTTTCTTCCTCGAATTTGCGTTTTTGCATATCCGTCAGAATACTGTAGCAAAGCTGCTTGGTTTCAGCCGGTTGTAAAGGAGGATGCTTAAGCGCCGTAACTTGCCCATCCACTCTCACCTGGGGTGGCGCGCCTGTGGTGATATGAAGATCGGAAGCCCCCATTTCAACCATGGTCTTCAAAAGCTCACGAATCCCGAGTTTAACCTGTTGTTCCGATTCCTGCATACTTTGAGTAATCCTCCCCAAATAAAATCCAGATATTAGAGCGCCCCACAATTGGCAGATGGGACTTAGCCTGGCTAAAGCACCAAATCATCACAACGTACCAGTGTAGCCAGCAATTCAATCATCCGAGACAGTGCAACGCAAAACTTCTTCGAAAGAGGTCACGCCTTCTTTAAGTTTAAGCAAAGCGGACTGGCGCATGGTCTTGACCCCGAGCCGCATCGACTCCCGCTTTATCTCGGCAGTATTGGCGCCGGCAAGAATCAGCTCACGAATTTCTTCAAACATGGGCATGACCTGGTAAATGCCTACGCGCCCTTTATATCCGGTATTGTTGCAAATATCACACCCTACCCCGCGATAACAGACATACTCATCGACATCCTCCGGTGATACGCCGGCGTCGATCAAGGCCTGTTTGGGGATATCTTCCGGTTCCTTGCATTCCTTGCAGACCCGCCGACCCAAACGTTGCGCCGTAATCAGGTTAACCGCGGAAGCGACAAGAAAGGGTTCTATCCCCATGTTTAGCATACGACTGATGGTGCTGGGAGCATCATTGGTATGCAAGGTCGACAACACCATATGCCCGGTCAAGGCCGCTTTAATGCCGATTTCTGCTGTTTCAAAGTCACGGATCTCGCCAATCATGATGATATCCGGATCCTGCCGCAAAAAAGAGCGCAAGGCGGCGGCAAAGTTGAGACCGATTTCCTCATGCATATGTACTTGGTTGATGCCGGCGAAGTTGAATTCGACCGGATCTTCTGCCGTCGAAATGTTCAGGGTGCTGTCGTTGAGTTCGGCCAGAGCGGAATAAAGAGAAACGGTCTTACCCGATCCGGTCGGCCCGGTAACCAAGACCATGCCAAAGGGTTTATGGATGGCTTCCTTGAACCATTTCAGCGGCTGCTCATCGTAACCGAGCTTGGTCATGTCGAGCTGCAGGTTGGACTTATCCAGAAGCCGGCAGACGATTTTTTCGCCGAAAAGTGTGGGCAGACAACTGACCCGATAGTCCATATCCTTGCCGCCGGGCAACTTTATCTTGATACGGCCATCCTGCGGAAGACGGCGTTCGGCGATATCCATCTCCGCCATGATTTTGATGCGGGATGTGATGGCGGCGCGCAATTTGGTGGGCGGTTTCATGACCTCATAAAGAACACCGTCAATGCGATATCGCACACGAAATGATTTTTCGTAGGGTTCGATATGAATATCCGACGCTTTTTTCTTGATGGCATCCGTCAAGATGAGATTGACCAATTTAACTACCGGTGCATCTTCGGTAGCCTTTTCCAAAGCATGTACATCGACCTTTTCGTCATCGTCCACAACCTCGAGATCGATATCCTCCAGATCGTCCATGACATCGGCCAAAGTGGCAGATTGGTCGTAATATTTATCGATCGCTTTTTTGATCGCCGACTCCGTGGCGACCACCACCTCAATATTGAAACCGGTCATGAATTTGAGATCGTCAATCGCAAACAGATTGGACGGATCATTCATGGCAACGATCAACGTGGAACCGGCCCGATTAACAGGTACGATATGATATTTCTGAGATATCTCGGCGGGGACATGGCGAACGACATCCGGATCAATTTCAAAGTCATTCAGATTGATGGATGGCACACCATACTGCTTTGACAAGAAGGCGGAAAGTTCTTCTTCCTTGACGAACCCTAGACGTACCAGACAGGTGCCGAGGCGACCACCGTTAAGCTTTTGATCTTCCAAAGCCTGGTTCAATTGCTGGGCACTTATCAGATCGTTGCGAACCAGCAATTCGCCGAGTCGGTTACTTGTCATGAAAATTCCTCTGATCCTTTAAAAAGAGCGAAATCTTAAAAGGGCATAACATTAGTTTTTACGCAGATTATTAAAAGGTTTGAAATAAGTCAAGAATTCGTCATTATTTTTCAAACGATGATAAAATCGCCTGTTTCATAACACCTGCCGGACACTCACGATCAGTCCAGAGACGAAACGCATCTTCCCCCTGGGCGATGAGCATACCCAGTCCATCTGCGGCGGGATGCCCATATTCGCGGGCCGTGGCTACCAGAGGCGTATCAGGCCTGCGATAGACAATGTCATAAACAACGGCACTGGCCTTGAGCTGCTTCCACGGAATTTCCTCAAAAATCTCGCCTTTCATTCCAAGGGAGGTACTGTTGAGTAGCAGGTCAACCGCTGGACAGACTTCCGAAAGCTCCACCTCATCCAGACCAAGCACAGCAAAAATCGTTCCCGGAAACAGGCTCCGGAATGACTGCGCGAGATCTTCGGCCTTTTGCCGGGTCCGGTTGGCGATACCGATCCACTGCGCTCCCTGTTCGGCAAGAGCCACCAACGCGGCGCGAGCGGCGCCACCGGCGCCAAACATCAGGATACGCCGCCCCTTCGGGTGAAAATCCAAATCATGGGCAAGGGACTTTATAAGTCCTGTCTGATCGGTATTATAGCCGACAAGACGACCATCTTGATTAAGCACCGTGTTCACAGCACCGATCATGCGAGCCTTGGGGTCGAGCTCATCCAAGAGGGAAAGAATATTTTCCTTATGCGGAATCGTGACATTCACTCCCCGAATGCGCAAGGCGCGCAAGGCATGGACAGCATCATCGAGTTTATCCGGCGCAACCATAAAGGGAACGTAAACTGCGTCCAGACCAATGGCCTGCATTGCGGCGTTCTGCATGACCGGTGACAGTGAATGCGCAACAGGACAACCAAAAATACCGAAAACCTGCGTTGTACCGCGGATATTCATATTCCCTTCCCTCCCCCGGTTGCCGCCTTTCCGCAATCGAGGTACTCCCGATATTCAACAATTTTTGTTTCCGGCAATAAAATACGGGCACGATGGATGTCTTCCGCGATAGCCGCCCTTAAAGCCTCCGGCCCATCGAAACATTTTTCATCCCGCAACCTCTCGACAAAATAGATTCTCAGACTTTCACCATAGAGATCCGCTTCAAAATCGAGAAGATGGACTTCAATAAATGATCCTGCCGCGCAAAATGTCGGATTCCGACCAAGGTTCAAAACACCATCATGCAAAACGTCGCCGCGTTTGACCTTTACAGCATAAACGCCGGGGCAGGGCATTAATTCCTTATCCGTTTTAAGGTTGGCGGTCGGAAAACCAAGTTTGGCGCCGCGACCGAAGCCATGAACCACCTTTCCTTCAAAGGTATAATGCCGACCGAGAACCTCAACCACGTCGCGTACCTGCCCCTGCCGGATCATTTCCCGCACCCGTGTCGAACTGTACACCTGACCGTGCGTGGCGATCGGTTCCAGTACTTCGACGGTGAACCCCAGATATTCGCCCATGCGACGAAGCAACTGAATATCCCCGGACCGATCCTTGCCGAACAGATAGTCGTAACCGACTACCAGATGACTGAGTCCGATTTTCTCCACAAGGATCTCGCGAACAAATCGATGGGCGGGAAGTTCAGCCAATTCACGGGTAAACGGGGCGCAAATCAGCACATCGATACAGGAAGCCTCTATCAATTTTTCCTTTTCAGGATATGTGTTGATCAGAGCAGGAGCATGCTCTGGCGCCACAACTTTCAGTGGATGAGGAACGAACGTGTAGACAACGGAGGTTCCCCCCACCTCACGACTGCGTCTGACAACCCGCCGGAAAATTTCACGGTGCCCCAGATGAATCCCATCGAAGTTACCGATGGTGACAACAGCATTGTCAATAGGGCTGGTCAATTCTTCAAGATTATGAATTATTTTCATGGTTTAAATTCAACGCTTCTTCTTGCTTGACCGGCGTCCGGAACCAGCCGGCTGCGCGGCAGGCATCATGCCCTGCAGTTCAAAATCCAACTCTCGGCGTTCAAGATTGACTTTTACCAGCTGTACGGTCAACGCATCGCCAATACGGAAAATTCTTCGCCGACGCTGTCCGACCAATCGATGCAACTCCTCATCAAATTCATAAAAATCGTCTACCAAGGTAGCGATGTGGATAAGCCCCTCGACAAAAATTTCCTTTAATTCGACAAACACTCCAAAAGGCTGCACATCGGCAACACAAGCTTCAAAAACCTCCCCGACCCTGTCGAGCATAACCTGGCAGCGCTTCAGCGCTACGATTTCACGCTCCGCTTCCATGGCGCGACGCTCCCTCTGAGAAGTGAGATCGCCGAGTTCCTCCAGCCCCTTAAAAGGGACCATAACTCCGCGACTGACCAACGCCTGACGTAAAATGCGATGAACCACCAGATCGGGATAACGCCGGATAGGTGACGTAAAATGGCAATAGCAGTCGGAAGCAAGGCCGAAATGCCCCAGATTTTCAGAGCTGTACCGAGCCTGCTTCATACTTCGCAACAGAGATTGGTTAATCATGCGCTCTTCGGGTCGGCCGCGCACCGCTTCAAGCGCACCCTGCAGCGCACTCGGATGCACAACATCCCTGTCCAGCACCACACCAACATTGAAGTGGGCCAAAAATGTCTGAAAAGCAAAAAGCTTCTCTTCCTCGGGGGGTTCATGTATTCGATAAAGAAGGGGGATATTGCGATCAGACAAAAAGGTGGCAACAGCTTCGTTGGCTGCCAGCATGAACTCCTCAATGATCCGGTGGGCAATCGTGCGCTCCGCACGAAGAATCTGGTCTGGACGTCCTTGCAGATCCAGCACTATCTCCGGTTCCGGCAAATCAAAGTCGAGACTGCCCCTGCGATACCGCATTGCCTGCAATCGTACTGCTAGCTGCTCCATGACACGCAGCTGCGAGATCAGAGCATCGGATATCTCAACGGCGGGGGACTCTTCCGCCACCAAAACCTTTGCAACCTCGTGATACGTCAACCGCGCTTTGCTGCGCATCACTGCGGGATAAAACCTGCTTTCAAGCCTCGTGCCCTGCGCATCGAAAAGCATCTCGGCGGTCAATACCAACCGGTCAACATCCGGTTGCAGGGAACAGATACCGTTACTCAGAGCCTCCGGAAGCATGGGTAGACAGGTACCGGGAAAGTAAACACTCGTGCCCCTGTCCAGGGCATCTCGATCGAGAGGACTACCTGGCTCCACATAGTGGGCCACATCGGCAATAGCCACCCACAGGCGAATAGCACCACCTGGTTCCTCACTCACCGACACGGCATCGTCAAAGTCCTTGGCCGTTTCTCCATCGATCGTTACCAGCAACCTGGAGCGCAGATCCTCCCTGCCGGCTAAATCCTCCCCGGTAATCGCAGCTGCAACCGATTGTGCCTGTTCCCAGGCCGCAACGGAAAACTCACGAGGCAGATTGTACTTATGGGCAACAGCCAGGATTTCGACCTTGGGATCAGCAGGATCTCCCAGCACCTCAAGGATTGAACCAACAGGAGGATGCTGTCGATCGGGATAACGATCAATAGAAACCACAACCAGGTCTCCCGGTTGAATATCGGGAGGGGCAGCGGCAGAAAGCAAAATAGCTTGAGCCAAGGCGGGATCGTTCGGCAGAACAATTCCCGGACCCGGGCCGGGCCGATAGGTACCGACAATCTGTTGATGAGCCCGATGCAAAACACGCACAATGCGCCCTTCGAAGCCCCCCCGCGATGAGCGTTGCACACGAACGGCAACCCGGTCCCCGTCCATGACTTCGCGCATATACCTGGCAGGGACAAACACATCGGGGCGGTTTTTGTCCTCAGGGACAACAAAACCATACCCTTGACGATGAACCGAGACCTTGCCGACCACTGTATCGGTCGACTTTGCCACGACATAGAGATCTCTTCTCACTCGACGCACCAAGCCTTCCTCCACCATGGAGTCCAACAGATGCAGGGCATGCTGGCGTTCACCACGTGAAAGTTGAAAATGAGAAAGGACCTGACGACCGGAGAGAGGTATTCCCCGGCTTTGGCTCAATATCTTCAATAGATCATCGGGCGTAAGGTTCATGAAAAAGAAAAACCTTTATTGTTCCTGCTGAAACGACAATCTCCTATCGAACAACCCGAATTTCGGCAGATAGACATCTTCAATCTTCGACCGTCTCGCCGTTCACGATTTGATTTACCACCAGGCCACTTAACAACTTGGGATAGAAATAGGTCGATTTTTGAGGCATTTTTTCACCGGCATTAGCCACATCCCTGACCTGCACCATGCGTGTTGAATTCATCAGGAAAGCCAGTTGGTATTGCCCTGACTGCACCGACGAGAAAGGCTCATCGAAATTCTTCACATACTTGAGGTTGGTCTGCCGCTCCTGTGCTTCAGGGGTTATATGCAGCATTTTTTCCAGGATAAGTCGGTGCAACACTGAAACATCAAGGGTTCGCAGAGCCTTGGATGCTTTCTCATCAAAGAAAACATCCATGCAGGACGCATCCTTGAGAGTCAAAATATAGAGCGTACGACCGCCGGCAAAAAGTCCGATAGCGGGTTTACTCTCGCCCTTATTCCGAAGAATATCGCGCGCTTCACGACGTGATTGAGCCTCATCCGGATCTACGGTATGTGCTTCAACCTCAAAATAGACACTTAATTCGGAGAGAAAAGGTTCGAGCCGGAAGGATTCCAGACCGTAAACCAGGCGATGGGTAGGAAAAATCGACATGCCCTGATCTTCCATGTTGGCAAAGTACATCAGAACATAATTGAAAAGTTCTTTACCACTGAAATCTTCACTCTGCTGCCTTCTGAAATCCCTATAATTCAAGGCAGTTTCGTAGCGATGGTGGCCATCGGCAATAAACAGCGGTTTCTTTTCCAGCAAATCGCAAACTTTTTCAATGACGGTACGGTCGGTTACCTGCCACAAGCGATGAATAACGCCATCATCGTCGGTTACCTCAACATCCGGGGTTCGTTTTTTGAGTTCCCAGGTCAGGGCCTCCTGAACGCAACAGGGATCGGAATATAATCCGAAGATGGGGCTAAAATTAGCTTCGCAGGCCTTGGTCAGCTTCAACCGATCAGCCTTGGGTCCCGAAAGAGTTTTTTCATGGGGCTTGACCATACCGGTGGCAAAATCCTCCAGACGCGCCAAAGCGATAAACCCCTTGCGCACCACGGTACCTGCCCCTTCAACCTCATATTCTTCATCATAAAGGTAAATGGACGATTGCCCGTCCCGGACAAGAACGTCATCTGCAAGCCACTGCCGGAAAAAACCTGCCGACCGGGTATAACGGTTATTGCCCTCATCATCGCTGTCTTGAACCTTGCCTAAAATAAGACGAACAATATTAAAGGGACTGCGTTGATACAAGTCCTCCTGCAACTCGGGAGAGATGACATCATACGGTGGCGCCGTAACGCGTGCAGGATCCTGAATTTTTTCGAGGTTATAGCGGACAGCGCGAAAAGGGGCTATTTTGGCCATCGTATCAACTCCTATATGGGCAAAAGGACAAGCAAAATCCAAGGAGTTACTATACGCAATGGCTAGATGGGCGCGCAAGGGAAAAACGGTACAGGGGCCGAGTCAACACTTCCCGGCAAGAAAAGCTTTTGCTTCACTTCAAAAAGAAAAGGTGAAGCGGACATTCCCTCTTCACCTTTGCTTCAATCAATTTCTGTCCGAAACGGATTTAAAAAAGCTCTCGCCAGAAGCGCACCCGAGTATAGGGCAGCCCTCCCGTCTTGGTCGCATTGTTGTATTTAGATGAACCAAAGGACTTAAGCCCATCCCTCGTCTTTATATATAAATGTTCGTCTTCTACAATCGGAGTGGTGATAATATCACCGACTTCCAGGCCATGTTCACCCGTTTCAGAATCATTGATTACCGACAGACCCGAATAGGTAAAACCATAAATCCGGCCTTCGTTAGGACCATCACAGGGATCCTCTGTATCGGAAGTCGCGGTACCAAAATAGATGTTCCCTGCCGAAGCAAAGGCCGATGCAAATACCCGCTGCCCGGCCGGCAGAGCTTCAAACCACGACAGTTCAATATTGGAAGTGGATATTGAACCTTTCTTCGCATGATCCGTATAAGCGAAGAAGTGATAAGTTGTATTCCCCGTATTAATATCTTCATCGGCATAAGGGCTATCGCCAGTCCCAAAGAAAACACGGATGTTATATTGTAGGTCTCCACTACTGGTCAGACTATTATCCACGACAACTGTCGGCGATGCATAGATCGCATGATATCGTTGACTTACCGGAACCTCATAAGTTGTTGACACATCGTCGGATTCATCATCAACAGTCCCCATATCGTTGACTTCAACATACTCGAAATCCGTGTTAATGACACATTGGGTAATCGGATAAGCGGCCTTGTCAGGGCTATCAGGCAAATTGACCTTGTACAGATAACCTTTATCCGTGCCGATGTAAAGGCGGTCAATGTAACCGTTGCCATCCGTATCGACAATGGCAGGCTGTCCGGATGGGACGCCACCGGCACCTCCAGTCACACAATTAAGGAAGATACGTTTTATGACACTGCCGTCGGCAATGTTGATTACATAGATTGAAGGATACAATGTATCGTCGTAGGTTTCCCCGCTCACGAAAAAAGCCGCCCATTTGGTCTGCCCCCCATCGACAATGCGGCCGAGTACTGCTACTGCGGGCGACGACCGACTGCGGAAAAGATCCGGATCGGTGAATTCCCACATGAACTTCGGACTTAAGGTATCGGTAATATCCAGAGCAAAGACAGCATCCCCGCCATTGCCTTCGGCACAGAGCGCCACAGTCTTCCATTCACCGCCGATATAAACATCTGAAACTGCCGGCGATGCATCAACATAAGCGCGGTCTTCCCCTTTAAGATAGTTGTTTTTAAGCCGAGACAGAAGATTGGCTGGTATGAAAGCCCATTTTTCGGAACCGTCTCCATAGTCAGGGGCCTTGCTGCCTTTGGTCTGCCAGGTAAAAAACGGAGCTGTTGTTTCAGGGTCATCATCCGGATATGCTGTCAAAAATGTCGACCACCAACTGGTAACAGCACTGGCATCGTCCCAAAGGAAATAACCGCGTTGTTCCCTATCAGGCGTCTCCCCATTGTCACCCCAGCGGAATTGACCGGCATTGAAAGCATGCAGCATGCCACTGCGTGACCCCACCAGAACTATGGAATCACGCTCTTTATGGGTCTCTACAAAGGCGTCATAAGTACTGCGCTCGGAAGATGTGATGTCGCTTCCATAATACCAGCTCGGCCGACCGGGAGGAGTCACAACCGCCGGCACAGAGTGATCAACCGGGTCGAGTACCCATGTTTTTTTGGTGGTGGTACCATCGGCATAACCACGAACCCAGTTGACCAGCCAATCCCCATCGGCTTCACTATAGGCACCATCGCCATTTAAATCGTGACGATAGCCGGTACCGATAATGTAAGTATTGTCGAGATCCAGCAAGGCATTGGTGACATTAGCCGCGGTAAATGCCTGCAGTGTCGACGAAGTGCTATACCAGGAATAGTTGGCCGTAATGGGCATACCAGCTGCCAAAACTTCATGAGGGGTAATCTCCCAATCGCCGGTAAAGCGGTTGATGGTACCTGTCCCTCCGAGACTTCCCTCAAGAACATCGGTATGCTTATCGGTAAAGGTTTCGGTACCTGCGGTGATTTTGACACTTTCGGCCAACACAGGAAAATGCGCAAGAGTACCGCTAAAGTCTTCAGCCACGCCATCGGCAACGGGATCGATCAGCGCTTCATTTGCAACCACATTCAGGGTTATCGAAGGATAGTAAATGTGACGGTTACTCGGCACGGCAGCCGTAAGCACCTTACCCGCATCCCAGAGTTCAACATTATCCGTGATGTTGGTATTCAAGGGATCGTAAGTCCGCATGGCCCTCAGATGACCGCGCAATTCGGTAGAGGTCCAATCGACTGCAGGGGTCTCGTAACTGCCGGTATACAGAACGTTGGCCTGCACCACTGGGGAGGCGCGAGAGATATCAGCGTGGGTGGCGACAGCACCGGTCAGATTAACATCGATGATTTCTGCGACGCAGGTCTCTTCCTCGCTGGTCAAAACCGCTTTCCAGATCAACTTTCGGCCGACAATACCCAACCCGGCAAAATCGATGCGCCGGGACCGATACGTATACTGCGGACTCCCCGGCATCCAATAAGAAACATCCGAACCGAGAATTTTCTCCCCATCATCCAGGGTAAATTCCTTTACAGTGTCCCAATCGGTTATTTCGAACCAATTATCACCGTTATCAATGGACACATAGTAGTTGATATCGGTCTGCCCGCTGCAGGGGATGCTGTCATATACCTCAAACTGAACCGCCGTGTAGTAGGCTCCGGCTTCGTCCGGTTCGATCGCCTGGCTGGTTTCAAGCTGCGCCACCCCGCCGGTGCGACGCTCAATCTGAAAAATAACGTCGTTACTGTCCGTGTCGCCCCCGCCACCAAGGTCTTCCCATCCCAGAACCCATTCGTTCGGTTTATCACCAGGTGCGCCGACAATGACATGCGAGAACGGTTCATACCTCACTATCGGCAAGGTTACGATGTCATCATCCGCGAAAGTCAAATCAAAAAGGTCCGAAAGTCGCGTCAGCGCTGGAGCAGTCATCCAGTTACTGTCTATTTGACAACCGCTCTCGCTCGTCAAGGCTCGGCCCAAATGGTAGGTTTTTATAAAGGAATCCCCGGTACAGGAGCCGTTCCAATCGTCCGTATTCCAGGCGGCCTTGGTGTAGAACGTCCTGCCTTCATCATCGACCTTGAGATAAAAAACGAGCTCGGTGCCGGCAGCGAATGTTCCCAGCAGCCGCCTGTTATCGAGAGCGTTAACCGTGCCGTCACCGTTGGAGTCAACACCTTCGACGCTATCGAGAACACCGTTGCCGTTGTTATCGTTGACATTCTGATAGACCTCGTGTTTGGTCCCCGTTGTGCCATCGGCCGCCAGCATCCAGCCGAAGTCGGTTTTGGTATATCCGGCACCCTCGTAAAGAAAGGTTACGGAAACCTCCTGTTCGAAAGGAATAATGATGTTATTGGGATCTATGGCATCGTTGCCGGTCTCCAGACGAAGATAACCGTCGCTGGTGACATTAACGTTATTGAGTTCAAAATGGCTGGCCTCAAATCCTTCGGAGTAATTGGCATATTTACTGGTACCGCAGCCTGGTACCGTCGTCTCTGCGGAAAGGGCAAAGCCGGCATCGTAATACTCTTCATCGGTCACTATGATGGCGACACTGGCCGTCGACCCACTCAACCCGCCCGACCAGCTGTAAAATTCGGAGCCGATATCGGCATTGGCGCGAAAGGTAACATTCTCCCCTTTATAAAAAACACAGCTACCATCCAGGTCCAGAGTGCAGGAGTTACCTTGTGAACCGCTCAGAGAAACGCTGCCACTTCCGTCTCCACTAAAAGTCAGGTGCAGAGGTATTTCCTCTGCAGGAGTCGCAGCGTCGCCAAAAGTTGCGGTAACGGCCTGGTCGCTGGAAGCCATATAGAGGGAAACGGACCCGTTCGTCCCGCTGACCGCACCTCCCCATTGCAGGGTAGACTCGTCCGCAGGGACACCTGTCAATGTCACTGTCTCGTCGGTATAAAAGTCATAAACACCGCCAATCGCCGTCGGTCCATAGGTATGCACACCTGAAGAGCCGGTCAAAGACACTGTACCATTCCCCGTACCATCAACCGTCAAAGTGAGCTGCTCGACCGGCGGCAAGGAAAAAGTAGCGGTAACGGCCTTGTCAGCCGTCATGGTCATAGTTTGGGGACTGGTCGTACCGCTTAGACTGCCTCCCCATCCGCTAAAAATATTCCCTGTAACGGGTGTCGCCGTAAGGGTGACTATTTCATTTTGGTTGAATTCATACGAGCCGCTTGCGGTGGCCGTATAATTGTGAGAGGTTCCCTGCAACTTGACGAAGCCACTGCCTGTACCGTTGATTGTCAGGTTAATCAAGGGGACCGAACTAACAACAGTGGTAAATTTGGCCGTTACAGACCGAGCGGCATCATCCATGGTAAAAGTTTTGGGATTGTTGGTTCCACTGATATATCCTGCCCAGTTGCTAAATTGGCTGGCTATTCCGGGAATAGCGGTAAGTTTAACCGTCGCATCCTTGCCTACGCTGAATGTCCTGCTACTGGAGATAGTCTCTTTGATGTAGTTAGTGCTATACCAGGCCTCTACCACCAGTTCACCGTCACTATTACCATCTATGCTGATCGTAAGATTTTTCATGTATCCGGCATATGCAACTGTCTGAAATACCAGCAACAGGGTAAGACAACCTGCCAGGTTAATCATATTTTTTACAAAAGCGTTCATATTCCCTCTCCCGAGTATGTCGCTAGTTAATCTGGGTGCTGAAGTCCGTAATAGCGCTTGTATCGTTGGAGTTGTAATTTTTCCCGGCTCCCGCGCCTTCCTGCGCACCGTATCCACCCAAACCGGTTCCACCTGTCGCACCGCCGAACAGGCTGATTTCAACACTTGCCGTACCGCCATTGGGTAGTCGAGCGTCGGCACGCATGAAAATCACCGAATCGGTATCGTCGGTGGCGCCGCCGCCGTCATCGTTGTTCCACACGGTGACGTTGTAGAGATAAACAGAACCGAGGTCGCCGCCGGTAATCCACCGAGCACCGCCCTCGTAAGTGATATCGGTTGCTGCACCGACTCCGGCCTGGGATCCGTTGAGAACAAAATCCCAATCAGGATCTATCCCTGCGGCGAAATGAGAGGCATTTTTTTCAACAAACAGTGTCTTGAAATTGCGCCGCAGATGCTCTATCCCGGCTTCGGCCGCATAAAAGGCCTCGGTATGGGAGCGCTCCGAAGAAGAAATCATCGTCTCCAGTATCGAAGTATTGGTAGCGGCAATTCCTATCAGAGTTAACAACGTCAGAATTATCAAAGCAGTTATCAGTGCCGCACCACGTTCATCATGTATGTACTTTGCTGCCATGCGTTGTCCCTCTCTCAAATTTCGCATGTTAAAGTCCCAGGTTTCGAACTTTGATGGTGACAGTGATCCGGCGACGGCGAAAACTGTCGGCAGCACCGGCCCCATGATCTTCCAGGGCCGGCCTCTGGCCATTGAAATTCCGCTGAACATGGGCGGAACGACCAAGCAGATTCATGGTGACCATACGCACCTGATTTGTTTGAAGGTCGGTCAAATCGGCACTGTTGACCGTGGCATCGACATCCCCGTCTGCATCGGTATCCAATCCGAAGGAAAGTTGCAGATCTTCAATATATTCGGCAATAACCTGACCGCCCCCTCCCGTGTCCCTGACCAGACAGGGGATACCGTCCCGGGTCTGAATGGAATAGATCGCTTCATAAATGCCATCGAGCGGGAAGAAATTAATCGTGCTGCCAGCCGGATAGGTATTCAATACCTTGTTGGGGTAGGACACTCCTTCATAAGTGAAGTTAGGTGCATTTCCGAGTTTTTCTGATTCGGGCAAGGTACTGGTAAGAAACAGAACAGATGATTGAGACCCATCCGGCGAAGTGACAATGAATGGCATCCCTGGCGTAGGCTGGGTAAAGGTGGTACCCTGACAGTAACAATCATCGTCCCAACCAACTCCCGATGTTAGATTTTCGACGACGATCGCCACGGTCGCCGTATCCGGCATGTCTGAAGTCAAAGTCAACTGTGGAAGGTCATCACACGAGTCGTTGATCCCGCCTGGATCCGCTCCGCATTTTTCAGCTCCAAAATTGTAATACCGCACCACCAACAAATCCGATCCTGAAACAATGGTATTGCCGGCATCGACGATATCCTTGGCCCTACCGGCTGTGCCATCAATATTGTTCTCAAACTCAAAAGGGTAAACAGCAATGCCGCCGTAGGAAAATTGGGGAATCCCTGCGCCGGCCATGCGAATATCCCTTTCAAGGAACATCTTGCTTATACGGACATTCTGCTGCATTTCAGCCACATCTTCCTGCACCACATAGGAACGCTGACTGTTGTCAAACAGATTAAGAACGCCGAACAGAACCACCAGGGAAACGGCCATCGCAACCAGAAGCTCTATCAGGGTAAACCCGGTCTGTTGTCGTGCTATGAACATATTCATCATCAACCCTCGTCGGACACAATGGTACGCAATACAACCTGATGCCGGCGCAGGGTGCGCCATGAAACGGTCACAGTAATACGCTTCAGCTCATTGAGCGGCGTATCATCCTCTATAAGGATTTCCCGATCGTAAATCGACCCGTCCACATCGTTCTCCAGCTCCGGAAAATTGACGGCAGTAATGTCGTCGTAGTCAGCATTGCGTATCTGTTCGATTGTCTCCTCAGCAAGCGTGGTCGCCTGCATCATGGTATTGCCATGCTGATTCCCGGTGATAGCCGTACTCTGCAAACCGGCAACGCCGATCAGACCAATCGTAAGTATGACAATCGCAACCATTACTTCGATCAGGGAAAATCCCTTGGCATTTATCCTCATTGACGTACTCCTCATCAATCCATCCAGCCAGCCCCATAATTGGTCCAGATCTTTACCCGTCCGGTCGTAGCCAGACTGCTGACAGCAAAAGTTTCACCAACGACATCGGACAGATAAACGGTTCCCGACTCACTCGTACCATTCGGGTTAAACACAACGCGATTTGCGGAAAAGCTGACCCCGTCACCCGGCAGGCTTGTACCGCCGGGACGCATCCCCTGTCCGCTGCCGTAATGGACATGCTCGGGCAACTCGACCCTGCGGTACAGGGTTTCGTCCCCGTCCAACCAATCCTCAGAGCCTGAACTTTCACCTGAATTGTCAAAAATCAAATAGCGCCGATTGGCAACATCAAACTCTATAGCCCATGGCCTGCCATCACGAATAGCCCCGGTGCGGGCTAACTTCATATATCCAGCGATATCGCGAGATTCACTTTTTAGCCTGGCCCTGACACCCCTACCCCCCATCATAAAATAGGCAACACTCATCGTCAGTGCCATAATGCTAACGACAATAAGAGTTTCCAAGAGGGTGAAGCCCTTATTGTTAAGGCAACCTTTCATCAAAAATCTCCTCCATAAAATTCTTATCCGGATCTACGGTTCATTATGGAAGCGACAGCAATTTCCCAAAGGCCTTGCGTTCTTGAATTTGCTACCGCTGTCATGGACCAATACGATTTGAGCGTAAAGACAAAAAGTCCTTGTCGCCAAAGCTTGGTAGACTATCTTGCCTATGCGCATTCTTAGCAATACTTAATATCTTTGCAATTCATGAGCCAATTAGAATTAAATGTCAAGCGACGATAGAATGGGCGTCTTTCAAAAACGCATTCCATTCATCGCGCAAAACATGCACACATAGCACGCAAAGATTACAAATCTTGCTATGGATAATTGAATATAGTTTTCTCTACTCGATAGTAAATGAAGCACTCAGGAGGATGGCGAGCCAGGATGCTACCGATAAAGATGAAAGGAGCCTGATCCCAGTCAGGCTTCAACTGGGATCATGACAAATCATGCTATATAAAACATAAAAAACGGGAAGATGAAAAAGAGAGGGATTTGTCGGATGGGGAAATATGTCAAAAACGGGACGGAAAGATCATAGCCAAAAGAAAAATATCCCTATTATTGTCGATCCAAAGTAACAAAGCCTGCAATACGTAGAGGTTAAAGCAATGTGTGATATCCAATCCAGGGCATTACATATGCGCCAACCCGGTGGCGCTTGAGTCCACCATGATCTCCAGATCAGAGTCTCCGTTTACCCGGATAAATATCGTTTTATTGGAAGCTCCCTGGGGTCGAAAGGTTATGGAAAACACGCCTGCCTGCGACCACGCATCGCCTGCAAGAGTTTTTGCTTCTATTTTGACATTCTTTGCAAAAGTCGATTCTTGTCCATCCAGCGAATACGTCCTTGCTCCCAGATCGATACTGACTGTTTTTGTTTGATTGTCATGCACCGCCATACTACGAGCACGACGCAAGGTGGATAATATTTCCCGTGCCGACTCTTTTTGTTGAGCGCTTTCACGCCACGTGCTGGTTATCGGGAATGACAGTGCAACAAGAATCGACAGTATCGCAACCGCCAAAAGCAATTCAATCAACGTGAATCCTTTGCTATTCATGTGCCCCACCCTTACTCTTTGCATACGAAAGATTCAATTCAAACGCCTGACTGGTCCAGCCACCGTAGGCATCTTCCACGCGTATGGCAACCGGGAAAACTCCCTGGGTTCCAGGTGGCACTTGCCAGGTTAGCATCCCGCTATCAGCATCAAGGTGCATGCCTTCCGGCGCTGTAGCCAAGGAGAAATCCAAAGCATCTTCATCCGCATCCACCGCTTCAATCCGGTATTTAAATACACCTTGGGCCACCTGTTCAGGAGGCGTGGAAACGATTTCCGGCGGGGCGTTGGATACCTCAACGCCCCCACTTCGCACCGGCCCTCCCCGTCGGCCCCCTTGCACGGCGACCACTTCGACGGAGATCAGATCCCCACGTCGAAAATGCTCGCCTGACAAAGAAGTCGTTCGCACCCCTTCCACTTCATCGCCATCGACAAACCACCTGCATTCATAGCGAACATTTTTTGTAGATCCGTGCAGCAATCGCGGCACCACCTCAACCCCGGTGCCGACATGAAAGGCTGCGGGTTTATAGGCAAGATCATAAATCTGCGGACCCTTATCAGCCGCATAAGCGCCCACGGGATAACCACATAACAGTGATAAACCGACGAATAACATACCGCTTATGTTTTTAACTACAGATCGTTTCATTACCATGTCATCCAATAAAGGGGATAAACCGTCTCGATTTCATCGAGGCTAACGTTGGGAAACGCACCGCCGGAACCGACCAGGATCGAGGTACTTCCATCTTTGCCGATAACGACAACCAACCCCGAAGGGATACCCTGGCCAATAGAGAGCGAGCGGTCTGCACGACGCAGCACATCAGGATTATCGGCATCTCCGGATTGGGCCCTGTCGCTGGTGGCTGAGGACTGGCTTTCACCGAATGCGTCATTCCCCGTGGCAGACCACCAGTTATAAACGGCTTCGCCGGTTCTGGAATTAAGTGCATACAACCTGGACACCCCCAGGTTGCCGCCCGAACACGGATCAAGCGATTGGCTGGAAGCTGAATTGGGCGTATAGGTCGTAAAAAAGGCGACATTGGCAAAAACGGTGGGCGGAGCAAGAACCTTTTCGCCGTCGTTGGCATCCAGTTTGATGTACCACCCATAGTAAACGCTTCTTGGATCGCCGGCGGCATCGACAGGCTCGTAGTTATACAACTTGTCGATCAAAGCATCGGCTTCAGCCAGCGTGGTATCATCGCGCTGCAAATCGTTTTCCGTAACATCGACCAGATAACTCTCCGTCAAAACAGCCGGCGCATTTGGGTTATCGTCATTCTCGCGGTCTCGAACCATGTATAAGCGATCCAAAACCGCCCCACCGCTGGTACCCGGGTTCAAATAATTCAACGGATGTTCACGATCACCACTACCGAAGTAGACAAACACATCGGGATAATTATAGGTAACCGTTGGTTTATAAAAAACTTTACGCCCGACATCGGTAGAACCTGTATTGGCCTGAAAAATACGTTTGACGCTCCAGTTGGCAGACGAGGAATCTTCAACCGAAAAACGCCATAACTGACCTCCGGTATCGACTACATAAAACCGATCCGCATAACCATTGAGATCCTTGTCATACACAAGCACGTCGGACGGTATCGAAAACTTCATGTCATCCAGGTCGGAATCACTGGCATCATAGGTAGCGCTCCAGATCAGCGATCCGGACTGGGACAGGTCGGGAGCATAACCATTCTCGCTGCTGTTCAACGTCGCCAACTCGATTACGTATAAACCACGCCCTCTCGGCTGATACTGGTTACCGCCGCCCGTGCTGGCACCGACATTGAAACCATCAGGCGCTGCGGAGGTATTTGTCGTGGCTGACGTACCGGGCGGAAAAGTCTGGACATTGCCAAAGCGTAAATCTTCGTTGTTATCGTAACCTGCACCGAATACCGCCACGATTTTGGAGACGCCCCCGATGTTCATTTTTGTCAGGCGCGGCTGGCTCCAGGTTTCGCCCATCTCGCCAAAACCACTGGTTTCACTATTTATATGCCACAGATATTTGGGCTGCACAGGGTTGGTGATATCAATGGCATAGTACGACCCGCGCGACGGTGGTGGATCTCCTGCTGAAGCGGGAGGAGTCAGTGTATTACGGCCACCACCCCGGCGCAGTCCGAAGAGAAGAACAACTTGGTCCCCGCTCTCGATGGTGCCATCCCCGTCAGCATCATGAACATAGGCCAGAGGTGAATTGTCTACAAAATAGTAATGGTTGGTCGTGTCCTGTATATGCTGCAGATCATCCAACAGTTCCGGAGGAATGAACGCCCAGGCCTCCTCGCCGTTATGGTCATAAATGGCATGCAGCATGCCGTCATTGCTGCCGAAAAAGACAATACTCTTGTTTTTTGTGGAATCGGACTCGTTTGCCTCAGTAAAAGCATAGTTAGCGTAATTTACAATCAGAGGCTTGGAGTGAAGGATATCACCAAGTATCCAGTTACGTTTGGTTGTTCCATCCGCCAGATATCCATGAACGAAGTTAATGACTTTATTCTTTTCCGTGTCAGTGGCCACACCCATTAAACTCGCAGTCAATGCCGTGTTGGTGGTTGTGAAAGCATGGGCACTATTGTAGAGGTCACTGGTAACACTTGTGCCAGATAAATAAGTGTAAATATTTCGTGCGGAAGTCCGAGCTTTCAAACGCCCCCCAACTCCACCGGAATCGACCAAACCACCGTCATAAGTACCAGAGGGAGTCCAGAAAGATCGGATGACCGGTGCAGGGGGGTCGGTGGTATTATCGGTCAAAAAGTAACCTTGTGAATCTGTGGCGCTAACCAGGTCGCCCGCAGAATTGTATGCAACAATGGCATTATCCGTACTCAAGCCGAATTTTTTAAGATTGCCCATCCAGGGCTCATCATTCATAGGCTTGAAAAAACCTAGATAAATACGCTGCCCGCTGTAGGTACGATTTTCCGGGCTGGCCGGAACAACGGGCGCGACAAAAGAGGTATCTTCCTCGAGGATGGACATAATAATGTCAACAAGCGCATCATAAATCTGACTTGATTGACTGACATTCACGTAGGTTCCATGACCGTAGGAGGCCGCATCCGCCAATTGCTGGATAATCGGTGTCATCAATTGGATGATATGCGTATGCACGCGCGCCTGAATATCATCGACCTCGTAATCGAGATTGTTATACAGGTAGTACGAGGATTCCGGCGCATAATAGTCGTCCGACGGCGCCAGGACGCCATCCTTGTCCATCTTGGAAATGGGGTTGCTCGTACCTAAATTATCTTTGGTCGCCCCCGTCGCAAGAACAACGATGTGGTTGTTCTGACACCAGTAATTAATGGGTGAATCACTGTATGCCGCATTATCGTTGGAAGTACTGTTGGCATGCGATGTCCCGGTGGGGTCGCCAACCCAGTAAAGCCACGCATCCCAGAGCGCACCGCCAAGTGGTTGTGCGTTGGCCGTCTGAGTTATGGGAACAATATCCGACGTCATCTTGGCAGCCAGGGCCGCAGATGTATTTTGGGCAACGGGCAACCTTATGGCGCCACCCTGGTTGTTGCTGTTGTATTCCATCAAACCGATATTGGCCAGGGGAGCCAGATACGGAAAAATATTATTATTGAGTTCGTACTCAAGAACCTTGATCAGCGAAACCTGAGGCTGCCAGGAGACCGTGCCGTCCGTATAGGTTGCGGTAATATTGACCGAACCGGCGGCAGGAAACGGGTCACTGCTTCCTGATACGCCCGCCGCAACGCATTTATATTTCTGGCTGGTTGATGCGGCCCCCGCTTTGTAGACCAGAGAACCGACCGCATAACTTGTACCAGCCGACCATTGGCTGGCGGTACCTACTGAACTTTTCCAGTTCAGATAGTCGCCCGTATAATAATCTTCCGTCTTGTTGGTGCACTGTCCGCCTTGGCTGTCGATGCAACCGATAAAATTACCATTATTGTAGAGAGCGTTGTAGGCCGTTGTATAGCCTGCAGCAACCTCTGTCATAGTAGTATTGGTGGCCTTGTAGACGGCATTGCTCTTGTAATAGACCGTATCCGTAGCATATCCGGCGGAGGGCCAGGCAGTGGTCTTGCGTGTATAGGTCCCCGAAGTTCCAGCCTCACTCATCTGCTTGGAAGTGTCGATGAAAAAGAGGATATTCGGCTTTACCGAGGAGGTCTGCCCACCGACATAGATCGAACTGTCGCCATTATAATAATCCGGCTTGGCTAAAATCGCCTGCGGCAAAACCAACAGCAATGCAAGGATTGTAAGTACTTGTATTTTTCTCATTTCAGCCCCCCGAGGTGGTGACATAAACAGAGTCATCGCTTTTCTTGAAAATACGAACTTTTGAAGTTTCAATCCGTGCGCGAGAATTATTGCGTGCCTGAGCCTCAACATTAATACGGTAGAAATTGCCGGCAAACTCATCACCGAATTTACTGCGCAAAGCGGCAGGCAGATCGCTGGGGCCAAGATTATTGACCACGTTGACATCCTCATCTTCGGATTTCACCAACTCCGTCCCCCTCGCCGTATCCTGAAGATCGGAAAAGCGATCGGCTACAGTAGCCCCCGCCACAGTTTCATCGGCATCGGTAACGAAGTCGTCACTCCCCTCCTGCACCAATGCCAAATGGGTATCACCTGTTTCAAACAGGATATCCGGATTGGTCGCATATTCCACGGCCCGCTCGGCGGCGCCGAAGGCATCGGCGGCGGAGCGATAATTGTTGGTAATGGCCAAGTCGGTATTCGTAAGATTAAGAACCAATATCCCCAAAAGCGAGAGAACTATCAGCATCGACATGGTCAAAACCAGGGCGAAGCCTTCTTCGGATCGAAGCTTTTTGAAATGCACTAAAACTGTCATAGCATGACCCCATTATGAATTTTAACCGTGGTTGACAGAGACCTGTCTTTGACACCGGAAAAGTTGCTCCGGCCCGTTTTTGTTGCGTCCGTCTGGCCCACAATGGTGATCTGTACCGCCACGATCTTATTCAGATCAGAAGTCACAGCTCCTGCATCGTCAAGGTAAGCCAAAGTTATTCCGGATATATTTGAGGCAATAAGCTGAAATTCCTCAATGACGTTACCATCCATATCCAGAACCCGCCTCTGCAGTTCATTCATGTTCGGGTCGCCGGACGCTGCATCAACCAATCGATAATCGATCTGCAAAGGGAAATCTCCATTCGCGGCACCACCGGGCATACGCACCAAGAGATCTCCGGATTGAATATCACCGGCGGAATAACCTCCCCCTGAAATATCCAGCGTCACCTGATCACCAGAAGGAGTACCATCGACCGGATAGATATCGGTAACAGGCGTTAAGCTAACCGCTCGAAAAACCCTGGCCGAATCCCCATCGGCAAACTGCTGCATCGTGTTGACGGCAACATCGAGCTCCAGGTTTGTACCATTTACGGTTGCATCGTTAATGCGGGCATAACCATGCATGGATGTTGCACTGACAAGCGACAGCAGGGGGCGTTCGTCCGTGTCGTCGAAATCACCGTCGCCATTGCTATCGACCAGCATCTGCACAGGGGCGTTGACCAATGCCGTATGGTCGGAATGTGTGAGGAACTCGGCCATACGGATATCCTTGACCATAAAATCCAGACCGGCACGCAGATTTTGCTGAACTTCCACCACCTCTTCCTGTGTATAAGCATGTCTTTGGGTATTGATAAAGGTGCTATAGACGGCACCGACAACCACTCCCATAATGACCATGGCGACCATGATTTCGACCAGCGAAAATCCCTGGTGATTTTTCCAGAATGTCATGATGCCTCCTAACGGTTTCTTTTCATCGTCGTTTGGGATACCGACCGACCGCCGAAGGCATTATCGGTCACGGTAACCGTAATCTGGGAGATTCCGTTGACCGGTGTATTTACGGCAACGGCATAGGTAGCGGAATAACCCTCAATGGGAAGAGCTTCCGGCCAGGTGGCTGCCGGATTGACCGCCGTGTCGAAAATGGGATCGCCGGCATCACGAGCCATGAGGTTTTGAACGATGCCGTCGGCCAACGCCACGGCTGCCGTCACCCGCTGCGATGTTGATCCTCCGTTGATGGCGGTAATCTGCATACCGGCAAGAGCCAGAAGGCCTATGGCAAAAATGGTGATAGCCACAAGAACTTCGATAAGGGTGAAACCTGCTCTTTCAAATTGAATTTTCATAATTAGACAATCCTTATAATGTTGACCATTATGCTCAATATTGATTAAAGCAAAATACGAACCAAAACGATGCAATCGGATATATAGCGCAAATATTGGATATACCTTATATTAATTAACTCTATTCGCAACTTTTATGCAAATTATTCATAGCGACAACGCAATTTTTGCACACTTCTACCGTAGATTGTCGGCACTTAAAAAAATAAGGCGAAGCCATTCGGCTTCGCCTTATTTTAGTAAATAGAGCGGTTTTTATAATTTTTTAATAATTTTTATTTTATTAGATGTGTAAACAATTTACCTGCAGCAGCCGGAGGGAGGCATAAAAAATGCCCTGAAAAAGGTGGGGCGCTATTCTGTTACTCAACCTTTAAGACTCAATGCGATACTCTTTTATCTTGTATAAAAGCTTTCGCAGACTGATTTCCAGTAATTTTGCGGCCTGGGTTCTATTCCCTTCCGTAACAGCCAAAGCTTTCCTGATATATTCCTTTTCCAATCGAAAAGAAGCTTTTTTCAGGGACAGATCTTTAAGCTCGTGACGATTTTCACGACGCATATCCGCAGGCAAGCCATCGATTTCAAGGGTATTCCCACGACTGAATATCATCGCCCTTTCGATAAAATTGGCCAACTCTCGAACATTCCCGGGCCAGGCGTACTGACTCAGAACCTCCATGACAGACGGACTTATATCAGGAGCGACACGACCTTCACGCACCGCAACGCAATGTACGAAATGATTTGCCAAAACAGAAACATCCTCACTGCGTTCCCTCAGTGGGGGGATATGCACCTCCACCACCGCAAGGCGAAAAAAAAGATCATCGCGAAAATGTCCCTGGGCCACGGCCCCACGCAGATCACGGGCAGTGGCCGCCAGAATCCTTACATTAACTTTGCGGGAAAGGTTCTCCCCTACCCGACGAACCTCCCCCTCCTGAAGCACTCGCAATAGTTTGGGCTGCAGTTCCAGAGGCAACTCACCAATCTCATCCAGAAACAACGTGCCCCCATCAGCCTCCTCGAATAATCCGGATTTCTGCTGTACCGCGCCGGTGAAAGCTCCACGTGAGTGACCGAAAAGTTCACTCTCCATCAACCCCGGAGCGATAGCTCCACAGTTGATTGCCACAAAGGGTCGCTTTTGCCTCGCGCTTTGACCGTGCAGTGCGCGGGCCACCAGTTCCTTACCTGTGCCGGTCTCGCCCGTAATCAATACCGGGCTATGGGATGCCGCCACCCGGGAGACCAGGGTCAACAAACTCTCCATGACCCCGCTCTTATAAACAATCTGATGATTGTTATTCTTATGCGAAAGTTTTTTACGCAACAGGGTATTTTCCTGCTGTAGAAACATTTTTTCCTGTGCTTTACGAAGCGTGAGGATCACCTCGTCGGGCTTGAATGGCTTCGAGATATAATCATAAGCACCTACCTTAAGACATTCAACGGCCGTGTCGATGGTACCGTAAGCGCTCATCATAATCACGACACCACCAAGGTTGTTCGCTTTCACCTCCTGAAGGAAACTTAATCCGTCCATTTCCGGCATACGTATATCGCACAGAATGATATCGAAATCCGCGCGCTGCAGGCACTCGAGGGCCTCGCTTCCGTTTTTGGCCTCGGTGACCCGGTAATCGCCCTTTTCCAGAACGAGACGAAGCATATGCCGCATACTTGCCTCATCATCGACAACCAGAACGTTTTTTCCGTTAGCCCGCATCGTTATCCGTCTCCCTCTTAAGGACCACCTTAAAAACGCTTCCGGTCCCGACCTTGCTTTGCACCTCGATAGCTCCACCCACTTCATCGACGACCCGATGGCACACGGACAAACCAAGCCCTCGCCCCTTGCCCGGTGCCTTGGTGGTATAGAAAGGATCAAAGATATACCGCAGATTCGTTTCAGGAATGCCTGGCCCTTCATCAGCAATGGCCAACCAGACATTCGTATCGTCAGCTCCACCGGACACTTTGATCTTCGCCATGGACGGTGACGCATCCCGTGCGTTGACAAGAAGATTGACACACACCTGCAACAGGCGGTGAGGAACCATCCGTACATCCGGCAACTGCCCGGGCAAATCATCCGTCAAGATTACCGTTTCAAACAGACCTTGACGGTCCAGCATAGCTATGGCTTGCCTCGCTACCTGCACCGGATCGAGATTTTCTTCCTGGTCGCTGACCGGCTTGGCATAATCCAGCACATCACGCACCAATTGATCGATACGTTGCAGTTCCTTATCGGCGTGACCGACAATGTCCCGCTGACGCCCATCCGGAAGCTCCGACTTAAGCAACCCCAGGTACCCGACCACCGCTGCCAGGGGATTCCCGATTTCGTGCGCCATACCTGCGGCAAGGTGACCGATAGACGCCATTTTTTCCGAGAGCAGTAATTCATCACGGGTTTGCTTCAGTTCCCGATTGGCCTTCTGCAAGGATAGAATGTGTTCATCGGCTCG
This sequence comes from Pelobacter sp. UBA5610, assembly GCA_002424645.1. Taxonomy (GTDB): domain Bacteria; phylum Desulfobacterota; class Desulfuromonadia; order Desulfuromonadales; family Syntrophotaleaceae; genus Syntrophotalea. Next base: position 26,139 of record DIKU01000032.1, read on the forward strand.
CTGTCGACTGCTCCGTAAAGCATCGACCATAAGGTTAAAAGATGTCGCCAGGGATGAGATTTCCGTAGGCCCTGCCTCGCTTACCTTTTCATCAAGATTGCCATCTGCCACCTGACGAGTGGATGCCATCAGGCTGCAGATGGGCCGTAACACATTACGATTCAGCTGGTAAAGCCCAAAAACGAAGAGAACCGTTCCATACAGAAATACGTAAACGAGAAGGATTTTAAAGGACGTGCGCACGCGGTGCCCGACGCCATCAAGGGGGAAACGCATCTGCAGCACACCGACAAAACTGCCTTTGCTGTACAACGGCATCGTTACTTTATAATATGATGAAGCAGTACGCCCCAGGGACAACCAGGCATTAGAATAGGAGAGGACAAATTGCGGTTCGGGAATATACCGCATTGACGTGAGTTGTTGTTTTGAATCAAACGCAGCTATTTCCGGGCCATGCAAGTGAACTGGCGTAAGGGTATTTGCCGACCATTTCCAGACGCCGACCGTGGTCATTCCGGATGACAGTGGTTGCAACAGACGGGCAATATGTGGTTGCAGCATGGAACTTTCGGGTTCCGCGCCAAGCATATCTCCCAATGCACTGCCAACGACCTCCGCCGCGGAGGACAGGCTTGTGACGCGTTGGTCGACGAGTTCCCGCTCGGTCAGTTTGAGCATAAGGAAACCGCCAAACAGAAGTGCCGCCCCCAACAATAGGGTAATATGGAGAATAATCTCGGTGCGTAAGCCGAACCTGGTGGTCACCCCGTTGCCTCCCTATAATCAACATAAAAGAAATTCAATGAACCATAGCATAACAACCAAAAATACCACAGGGGCAAAATCGCAACAACCCAAAGAATCTTCCAGACAATCTTTAGCAGTTAATGGGCATTTGTCTCCGGCATGCTATGGCAGCGGGGAAACAGTCATCACGATTAACTGCAAGAATCGAGCACATAAATGACCCTTTCAAACGCCGGCATCAAGGGCACTATTTTTAAACTGTATGTGTTTTCATTCCTTAAGATGACCCTGTTCCCCATGGCGATCATCACCCTCTTCTGGAAGGATCACATTGGCCTCAGCCTCACGGATATTCTGGTCTTACAGGGATTGTTTTCCCTCGCCAGCGTTTTAATGGAATACCCTTCGGGTTATTTCAGTGATCGGCTAGGTTACAGAGCTGCCCTGATCGTGGCGTCTTTATTTGGAGTTACCGGCTGGATATTTTACCTTTTTGCGGATTCTTTTACGAGTGTGTTGGTGGCCGAGCTGCTGCTCGGTGTCTGCTACGCCTTTATCAGCGGCTCTGACAGCGCGCTGCTGTTTGAAACTCTGCAGCACGGACAGCGCGAAGAGCACTATGCACGTTTTGATGGACGCATGACCAGTTGGGGGCAGACCGGCGAAGCCGCCGGGGCGTTGTTTGCCGGTGCCATGTATGCCGCCTCGCCGCTTATACCCTTCGCCGTGCAGATCGTGGTCTGGGTGCTGGCCCTGGGTATCTGCATGACCATGCGGGAACCACCCTCGGACCACTCCCCCGCTATCCAGTCCCATCTGGCCGAAGCACTGGGGGTCTGTCGCTATGCCTGGCGCGACAATCCGGCCATACGCACCACCATCCTCTTCGGCACCCTGCTCGGGCTGGCCTCGTTTTATACCGTGTGGATGATTCAGCCTTTCATGCAACAGTGCAAGGTTCCGCTGGTCTGGTTCGGTCCGGTATGGGCCGGCGCCAACCTGACCATCGCGGCCTGTTCGCTGCTCAGCCATCGACTGCAGGCCACCCTCGGCCTGCGCGGCATGACGATACTGTTTATAACCCTGATCGTGGTCGCGTACAGCGGCTTGGGCCTGACGGCAGGTTTGGGCAGTTTCGCATTTTATTACCTGCTTACGGCCATGCGCGGCTTGCAGGGCCCCATGATGCGCCACCGACTGCAACAGGCCAGCGCCCGACGGAACCGGGCCAGCATCCTGTCCCTGCACAGTCTGTCTTTTCGCGTCGGATTCATCGCCAGTGGGCCCTTGATCGGCATGGTGGCCGACAAATGGGGACTGGGCGGCGCCTTTTTGCTGTTGGCGGCCGCGTTTGCCGTGGTGTTGCCCATTACAGCGCGGCGCTTTTTGTCTCAGGCTGCATGAACTCCCGGCTTTCACCACTCAGCTTTCAGCCAACCCGTCCGCCAATTGTTCAAGAAACGATGCCGCATCCATAACAATGCCCAGAGACTGGTGACTGCCGCGATCCTGCAGCTTGGTAACGACCGCCGGATTGACATCGACGCAGACCGTGACAACCCGGGCTGGCAGAAGATTTCCGGTAGCGATGGCATGTAACGTGGTGCCGACCATAATGGCCATGCCTACGCCAGGGATAAGACTGCGCATGGCGCGCTGTGCTGCAAGCACATCGGTGATCACATCGGGCAACGGACCGTCATCACGAATAGAACCTGCCAGAACATAAGGGATGGAATGGGCTACGCAGGCGTGCATGATGCCTTGGGTCAACGTCCCTTCCGCCACAGACCTGGCTATCGAGCCGGCTTTGCGAATCCGGTTGATGGCCCACAGATGGTGAGCATGTCCTTCATGCCCGGGCGCATGCCCACCGACGGGAACGCCTAACGACGTGCCGAACAGGGCGGACTCGATATCGTGGGCAGCCAATGCGTTGCCGGCGAACAGCACGTCCACCCAACCGTCCCGGATGAGTCGTTCCAGCACCGGTCCGGCACCGGTATGGATAATGGCCGGTCCGCCGACCAGCAGAATCTTGTCGCCGGCAGCCTTGACCCGTCGCGCGGCCTGCACGATCCGCTGCAACAAAGGCCGTTTGGGCTTTTCCGCCGAAACCGAACTGGCCATAAATCTAAAAGCGGCATCGTTATTGTCGCGTGGCGGATAACTTACGCGCACCCCTTGCGTCCCGACAACCACCATCTGTCCAGCCCTGACGTCCGCCATAGGCACGGTGAAGGCCTTATTCATGCCGTCTTCGACGGCAATAGCCAGATCCATTTCAACACCGGACACCGGCAGCCACCGACCGTTTACCAGAACCTCCGTGGGCAGGTTGGTGGTGGCATAAAAATGATCCGGCAACACCCCGTCGGCCGGAGCCGCTTGGCATCGCACCGGCAGCGGTATCACAGGTTCGGCTCCCAAACGCGCCAGGCTGCGCAGAATGGATTGAAGCGTGGCATCATCCGGCGCGCCGATATTAAGCAAACCGGTACTTTCGTCTCTGCGTGTCCGACCGATGGTCAATGCGACAATTTCATAGCTGCCACCCAGGCGATCGACGGTATCGAGCACCCTCGACAGAATCTGTTGATCGATGAAATGTCCTTCGAGCTTGACTTGCTGCTCCGGCATGGCCTTCTCCTTCCGACAAAGTCATCCCATTTCCCAGCCTTACCACTGGCGCTCATCTTTGTTTTTGGGGTAAAATGCGTCCAGACAAATCAAAAAAGGAAATCAATTACATGCTTAACGCCGTGGCTCTTTTGGACAAATATTACCCCCCCGGCAGCGATGCGCACCGCATTTTGCTGACCCACAGTCAAAACGTGGCCACCAAGGCTACTGCCATAGCCCAAGCGCTTCCCGCCGGAACGGTAGATGTGCCCTTTGTCACCGAAGCCGCTCTTCTGCACGACATCGGGATTTGCTTCACCGCCGCGTCTTCACTGGGTTGTTTCGGCGACTTGCCGTATTTGTGCCACGGCATCAAAGGACGCGAATTGCTCGAAGCCGAAGGGCTGCCACGCCATGCCCTTGTATGCGAACGCCATATCGGTGTCGGATTGACCGGAGCGGAGATCGTCCGGCAAAAACTACCCTTGCCCGAACGCGATATGTTGCCGACAACCGTTGAAGAACGGATCGTCGCTTATGCAGACCTGTTTTTTTCCAAGGATCCCAGCAAGGATGGCCGGGAACGCTCCATCGAGCAAGTGCGAGACTCTCTGGCGCGATTCGGAAAAGAAAAACTGGAAATTTTTGACCAGTGGCAGACTATGTTTGCAACAGGCTGAGTCACATCCATCTCACCAGTTGAAAATTCCGCATCCATAACAAAGGCCGCTTCCTCAACGAAAGCGGCCTTTGTTCCCCTGGCTAAAGATAAGATGGCATCTCATCGAACTGCAGGTATCGATACAATTCTGCGACATGGGGATCTACCCGGTCCTGATAGATGGAAAAATACTCGTCCGGTGTGGGGATCCGACCAAGGGTACTGATGATGGCTGCCAGCTCCGCCGAACCGAGATAAACCTGGGCGCCATCCCCGAGCCGGTTATCGAAATTGCGGGTCGAGGTGGAAAAAACCTGCACTTTGGCCGGAACGCGCGCCTGGTTGCCCATGCACAGAGAACAACCGGGAATTTCAATACGTGCGCCGATAGCACTGAAAGTGGAAAACAGAGCCTCTTCCTTGAGCTGCAGGTTGTCCATGCGGGTCGGCGGACAGATCCAGGTTCGCACCAGGGCATTGAAGGGGCGACCTTTCCAGATGGCCGCCGCAGCCCGGAAATGGCCGATATTCGACATGCAGGAACCGATAAAAACATCCTCGATGGTCTCCCCGGCAATCTCCGACAGGGGGCGCACATCGTCCGGATCGTTGGGGCAACAAACCAGCGGCTCCTTCAACTCATCCAGATCGACCTCGATAACGGCGGCGTAATGCGCATGGGGATCGGCCCGCAACAGACGGGGATTTTCCAACCACTCTTCAACGGCTGCAATACGCTTTTTCAGGGTTTCCGCCGCTTCGTAGCCATCCGCGATCATGCTCTTCATCAGCGCCACGTTGGAACGCAGGAAGGCAGAGACCTTCTCCTCGGACAATTGGATACAGCCCGCTGCAGCACTGCGCTCGGCCGCTGCGCAGGTTAATTCGAAAGCCTGCTCGACGGTCAGATCCTCGAGGCCTTCCATCTCAAGAATGCGGCCGTTGAAGATATTTTTTTTATTCTTTTTGGGCACCGTCAAAAGCCCCTGGCTGATCGCCGTATAGGGGATGGCATTAACCACATCGCGCAGGGTAATACCCGGCCGCAAAGAGCCCTTGAAGCGCACCAGTACCGACTCCGGCATGTCCAGTGGCATAAATCCGAGCGCCCCGGCAAAAGCCACCAACCCGGAACCGGCCGGAAAGGAGATGCCCATGGGAAAGCGCGTATGGGAATCGCCACCGGTGCCAACCGTATCCGGCAACAGCAGGCGATTCAACCAGCTGTGAATCACCCCGTCACCAGGATGCAAGGCTACACCGCCGCGCGCGGCCATAAACTCCGGAAGGGTATGATGCATTTCAACATCCGAGGGTTTTGGATAGGCCGAAGTATGGCAGAACGACTGCATAAACAGAGGTGCCTGAAATTTAAGACAAGCAAGTTCTTTCAATTCATCGGCAGTCATCGGACCGGTGGTATCCTGCGAACCGACGGTAGTCATGCGTGGCTCGCAAGCGGTTCCGGGCAAAACCCCGGGCAGGCCGCAAGCCTTGCCCACAAGTTTCTGTGCCAGGGTGTAGCCCTGACCAGGCACAGGTACCGGATTGCTTGGCAAGGTAAAGAATGTCGAAGAGTCTTTATGCAGGGCTTTCCGTGCCCGTTCGGTCAAAGCCCGACCGATAATAAGGGGAATCCTGCCACCGGCCCGGTATTCATCCGGAAGCGTATTGGGCACCAGATCAAAACGCGTCAGAATATGACCGGCATCATCCAAAATGCGCCCCGTAAAGGGTTCAATGGTGACTTCGTCACCATGCTCAAGCTTGTCAACCTCGGCACGGATCGGCAGCGCACCGGAATCCTGCGCGGTATTGAAGAAAATCGGTGCAATGGCGCCGCCGATGATCACCCCGCCACGACGCTTGTTGGGCACCCCGGGGATATCTTCACCGATATGCCAGAGCAAACTGTTGCACGCCGATTTGCGCGAAGAACCGGTACCGACCACATCGCCGACAAACGCCACCTGGTGGCCGGCTCCGCGCCAGGCCGCGATCGTTTGGAGACCTCCCGGGAACCGGCTGGTCCCCATACTCAAGGCATGCAGCGGAATATCGGGGCGGCTCCAGGCATCGCTGGCCGGAGAAAAATCGTCGGTATTGATTTCACCTTCAACCCGGAAAATCTTCACCCGGATACTTTCAGGCATCTGCGGTCGTGCGTTAAACCAGCCGGCTTCGGCCCAATTTTCAATGACCTGGCGGGCAAAAGGATTTGTTTCCGACAGCGACAGCACCTCGTCAAAGGCATCATACACCAGCGTCAACCCACTCAGAGCCTTGGCCGCAAGCGGCGCCAGGGAAGAATCATTCAAAGCATCCAGCAAAGGGGCGATATTGTAGCCACCCAGCATCGCGCCCAGTAACGCAACCGCGGTGGTTTTATCGATGAGCGGGCTCTGGACCCCGCCGCGCAGAATGCGGCCAAGAAACTCCGCTTTGACCTGTGCCGCCGGATCCACGCCGGGAGCCACGCGATGTGTCACAAGGTCGACCAACAGAGACTCGCGACCCACCGGAGGGGCAGACAGCAACCGACACAATTCTTCAGTTTGTTCCGCAGTCAGTGGCAGAGGCGGAATCCCCATTGCCGCACGATCATCAACATGCTGTAAATATTCACTGAGCATTCAACATCTCCTCACATTTCATGGGCAACCAGCAGCAACTGGTCAAAAGGGAGCCAAACAGCAGGATGTGTTTTAAATTAAAGGACATATCCAGCTATGGTCAAGCACCTGTTTTAAAAAGGTCCATATAACATACGAATTAGGCCGCAAACATCAAATAAAAACGCCCGCTTGGCATAAGCCGGGCGGGCGTTTCTCTGTACAGTTTGAATAATCAGTACGGCCGGGTTGTCTACTGCTGGTTCGGTGTAATGGTTATAGCTACACGACGGTTCATCTGGCGTCCCGCATCGGTAGCATTGCTGGCGATGGGCTTGCTCTCACCATAGCCGATGGTCATCAGACGGGCGGGCGCCACGCCATAACCGACCAGTGCGTTCTTTACCGCATTGGCACGTTGTTGGGACAGCTGCATATTGTACTGGTCACTGCCGGTGCTATCGGTATGCCCTGCGATCTGGATAGTGGTCTGCGGGTAGTTGTTGAGAACGCCCGCGACCCGTTGCAACTCGTCATAACCGCCAGGTTTAACCGTGGAGGAATTGACGTCGAACAGAACATCGGACTTGAAAGTCACCGCCAGAACCTCGGCATCCCGCTGAATGCTGGCACCTTCCACTCCGGAGAGTTGCTGGCGCATGGCCATTTCCTGTTTTTCCATGTAATTGGCGAAAAAACCACCTGCCGTACCACCCAACGCAGCGCCGATACCGGCACCGATAAGAGTACCTTCCGTATCCCCGCCGATCAACTGACCAAGACCCGCCCCTACGGCCGCACCGGTGCCGGCGCCTATGGCCACGCCCTTTTGGGTCTGCGTCATGGGTTGGGCACAACCCGCCGCCATCAAAGAAGCCGCCGCAACAACAGTCAGAAATTTTTTCATCTCCTACTCCTTCCAGGAATAAATTGTGATAACAGCCATGCCGTTTCGATACTTACGTTTTACTCATTTTAAGCAGGCCGCAGGTAAAATGCAAACGTTAATTATTAGAGTCTCTGATGATATTTGGAAGGTTAGACGAAATGATCTCAAAAAGGTTTACACGCTACACACTATTTTTTTTGATAGAGAAAACCTATTTAAGAGTGCCGGTCTCCCCTTTCCGCCTTGTTTGTTTATGTGACACCATCAAATGCCCAGCGCCAGACGATGCAAAGACTCCGCCCCGGAACGGTCTTCAGTCCACGCAATGGGAACGGTCTGTTTTTGAGCGTCGTTGCCATTCTCGTACACAAAGGTCAATGCCCGCCGCACCCGGGCAAGCAGGCGCGTAAAATTCAACGGTTTGGCTACAAAATCAAAATACCCCATATCCAGCAGCAACGCTTCTTCTTCCGGATACGCGCGGGTCGATATACCGATCACAGGGATTTTGCGCGACTGGCAATTGGTTTGCAGCGTGCGAAAGACATCCCTGCCGCTCATGCCCGACAAGGCAGACTCCAGGATAATAAGGTGGGGCATTCTGGCAAGAACCAGTTTCAGGGCATCGGGGCCATTATCCGCCGACAGGGTTCGGTAATCAGACTGCTGCAATTTGGCGCAGATGGTTTTGCAATAGGTTTCCTGATCGTCGACCACCAGGATAGTGCGAAATTCACTGCCACGCGGATCAGCTTCTTCCAGGTAGAATATCCGAATAGCCCGATCGATCTCGGCAGGTGTCGCCAGCACCGGCACGGTGCGCAGACCGGTTCGAAAAGAGACAAAGTCCAAAGTGTCAAGATCCAGAGGGCTGCAGATAGCCAGATAAAGGATCTTGTCTTTGACTCCGAGGGGAAAGATCTTTTTTTCCACAGCCATGCGACTGTCGATCATTTTGACCAGACCCTCGAAATGCACGGGGCGCCGGATCTGCTCTATTTTCTTCATGTGAAACTGGCGGGCCAAAATACGCAGGATATCCTTGTCACAAATAATCCCCAGCTGCTCAAAAATTTGCCCCAGTGGCTGTCGGGTGATTTTCTGTCGCGCCAGAGCCCGGCCCAGATCAGACTCCGTGATTACTCCCATTTCGAGCAAAATCTCACCAAAACGTAAGCGTTTTTTCATCGAAAAATCATCCTTTTGCGGCATATTCTTGACTTCTTTACTAAGGATCTGTCTCATGGAAAAACCATGCAACTTCTGCACCACCTCAACCAACATCAGGTGTCAACATACGATTGTTGCCGAAAACGATGGTACGCCTCGTCCTGCCTGACGTCCCGGCTTCCCCCCATGCAGGCGGCAGTGTCAAAAAATGGCACACGACTTATCCAAAAAACCCTCAAAAACAATTCCAAACCACACTTAATCAGCCTCGCAAAAGAACGAAACGCAGACAGCACTGCATTCGCAAGAAGAGAGCTTTGACGCATAGATCTTTGTCCGCACCCTAAATTTCCTTTTTCGTTCAAATTGGTGGACATCCAGCGATTACCTCTGCCCTGGCAACAACCGGATATTTACGCAAGAAACCATCCGCAAAACCCGGGTTAAAACTTGAAAACCGCCTCTTTTCCATGCTAGTTTGACGGTTTGTGAAATGCGACACCATTTATACGGAGGTTGACCGATGAAGATAAACAGGGAACAGGTTGAGCATGTTGCGCGTCTGGCGCGTCTGGCTCTGTCAGATACAGAACTGGATACCCTGACCGTCGACATGGATGCCATACTCGGCTATGTCGAAAAACTTGACGAACTGGATACCGACCACATCATCCCCACGGCCCATGCCGTGCCGGTAGAAAATGCCTTTCGCGAAGATGTCATCGCCACGTCCATCGGTACGGATAAGGCCCTGCAAAACGCTCCGGAAGCATCCGACAGCTGTTTTGTCGTTCCGAAAGTCATTGAATGAATTCTGACCAGGTGCCCGGACTACGCCAGAAAAGCTGACGCACGCCCCCGCCTTTTGCGTCGTCTGAACGCCTTGTACAGTTACAGGAGAGCAACATGGCATTAACGGATTTGACTATTCACGAATTACAGACGCTGCTGAGAAACCGGGAAACTTCTTCCCGTGAGCTTACTCAAGCTTTTCTGACGCGCATTGCCGAAACCGACAAACATATCGGCGCCTTTATCACCACCTGCGGAGAAGAGGCCCTCAAGGATGCCGATGCGGCCGATGCGCGCTTGTCCGCAGGGAAAGCCGACGCACTGACGGGCATCCCCCTGGCGCTAAAGGATATTTTTATCACCGAGGGGATCCGCACCACCTGTGCCTCGAAGATCCTCAACAACTTTGTTCCGCCTTATGACGGCACGGCGGTCAGTAAATTGAAAGCACAGGGTGCGGTTTTGCTCGGAAAATTGAACATGGACGAATTTGCCATGGGANNGTTCCAACGAAAACAGCGCCTTCGGGCCGGTCAAAAACCCCTGGAACCGCGACTGCGTCCCCGGAGGTTCTTCGGGTGGTTCGGCGGCCTGCGTAGCGGCGCGCCAGGCGGTAGCCACGCTCGGGACGGACACCGGCGGATCGATCCGCCAGCCCGCATCTCACTGCGGCGTGGTCGGTCTCAAACCAACCTACGGACGCGTGTCGCGTTACGGAGTAATCGCCTACGCATCCTCCCTTGACCAGGTCGGCCCGCTGACCCGCGACGTGGAAGACTGCGCCATCATGCTCGGCGCCACCGCCGGCTATGACCCTGCCGATTCAACCTCCATCAACCTGCCGGTTCCCGACTATCAGGCAAGTCTCAAACAAGGGATCAAGGGCCTCAGGGTTGGATTGCCCAAAGAATATTTTATCCAAGGGCTTGATCCCGACATTCAACAGGCGATCGACAATGCCATCGCCACCTTGCGTGACCTCGGCGCCGAACCGGTGGAGGTTTCCCTGCCTCACACCGAATATGCCGTGGCCTGCT
>DIKU01000086.1 GCA_002424645.1 Pelobacter sp. UBA5610
CCCAGCACGGCGGCGTGGAGGCCCTGGTGGTCGAGCCGGAAAGGGTGACGAGCGCCGGCAGGACCGTCTGCGACCGCCCGGCGCTGGTCGCCTGGCCGCGCGGGGTCTTCCACCGCATCACCTCGGGCGAGGCGGGCTCGGTCTCGCTCAATTTCGCGGTGCGCGGCCCCGAATGCGACATGAAGACGAATTTCAACATCTACGACCTGGATACCGCCACGGGCGCGTTCACCCTGATACGGGAAGGCCACCTGGACCAATCCTAGTTCATGCGAGAATCGCTCCCGGCTTTGCCGCCATCGTGTGTTCTCAGCCGGTCCTTCGTTTGCCAGATTTGCGGTTGCGACTCTTGCCCGCCTTGGCCAGGTCGATGGGCGCCCCTTTCAAATCAAATGTAATAATGTAAGACCAATGGCCCCATATACGAAGAAACAAATTGTCATTTTTTATTTTTGAGACCCCGGAGGCTTATTCCAAGCCTTGAAATGGGGGCGGGCTAGAGCGTCGGCAACCGCCAGCTCCGGGCATAAGCCAGCAGCCGCAGTCCCAGCCCGAACAGGAAGATCCCGCCCAGGACGGCGGGGTGCAGGTGCAGCAGCCGATGGGCCAGGTAGACCAGGGACGCGGTCAGGATGGCTACCGTGCCGTAGAATTCGCTGCGCAGGAGGGCCGGCACCTCGTTGACCAGGGTGTCGCGGACGATGCCGCCGCCGACCGCCGTCAGGAAGCCCAGCAGCACCACGCCGAAGAAGCCCAGCCCCGCCTCCAGCCCGGTCAGGGCGCCGCTGATGCTGAAGGCGGCCAGGCCGATGGCGTCGGCCAGCACGAAGAATCGCGAGCGCTCGATCTCGCCCCGGCGGTGCAGGCGCAGCAGGACAGCCAGGACGACCGTGCCCGATACCAGCAGGATCGGCGCCGGACCGCGCAGGGCGTTGGGGATGCGGCCGCAGATCACGTCCCGCACCAGCCCGCCCCCGAAGGCGGTCAGCATGGACACGATGGCGATGCCGAGCAGGTCGAGCTTCTTGCGGCTGCCGACCAGGTAGCCGCTGAGGGCGAAGGATACGGTGCCGATCGCCTCGGCGATCACGAAGGGCGTATTCATGGCTGTCTCCCCGGGTATTCTACAGGAGTTGTCCCCGGGCTGGCAACAGGCAAATGAGGGACGGTACTCGATTATATGCACAAATCATGATCTGTTCTTTTTTTTCACAGCGATACATCGATCTATGCGAGTGCATCCTGACGCCGAAGAACTCCGGCAGCCTGGCAATCTCCTGATAGTTAAGTCCCCGCGGTCATTCAGCTGCAGCAGTGGTTGAAGCTGCAACTTGGTTCCGCCAAGACACTTGGAAAAATTCTTTGTCACTGCTCCTGGCAAGTATGCGTTCCCCTCCGTGTCTGCGGTTCACGCAATGATGGCATGCTCCTTCGGAGGTCAACCTCGCTCTTCTCATGAATGCAGTCGAAAATTCTAAAAACATATAAACAAGCACTGTCCCTCAAAGTCCGACGGCAGGCACCAGTTTTGCATTTGTAACAATGCAAGACCTGGTGCCGAGGTTCTTTTTTGAAGCCGCCGATGGTGTCGTCGCGGATCTCCTCCATGGAGCCGGTGCGGTCAAGGATCACGGAAATGTGGGTGTAAGCATTTTTGATGGGTTTTTTCTTTTTTCCATATCATTATTCTATAATCATTACCCTATCATTCCATGACATTGAAGATTTTATCTTTTTTCCTGATTTAGTGAATGAGAGTTGCAGCGGCGCGCAAAGTCACAAAGTCAAGCACCGTCCCCAATTACCCAAGTCAATACCCAGAACGTTGTGTTTTCATTGGTTGCTAGAAGGCAAAAACTCTGGATTATCTTTTAGGAAGGCCTGTTGACTTAATAATCAATTATCACTGATCAAAAATATTCCAAATTATAAATGATAACTATTTATGTGACTTTTTGTGTCTTGATTCGCCTTGCAGTTAGGCAATTTATAAGGGAATGATGAAAAATGTGACCTTTCACCAGAATGGTTGAATTGATGATTAGATGAATACATATAATTGTTGAGAAAGATGATGGAGGGGAGGCCTTTTTGTTGATAAGGCCGTGTTTTCAAGGAAGCTTGCGATGAAAGGATTATTAAAGCAGGATTAATTAAGGACAGATATTTAATATGCGGGGAGGAGGGGAAAATGAAAAATAGACCATTTTTAGAATTTCCATTGTTTGCAAAAATGGCTGTGTTCCTTGCTCTGATCTTATGGAGTGGACATGTCCTGGCTAAGGCGCGTTTTGGAACCGCCGGTCAAAAAGAGTTTCAGAGCGGTTGGGTCTCGACCATCAATTATGCCTGGAACCACTGTAGCTGGTTTAACAACGAACTGGACGACACTGACACAAAAGTTTTTTATTACAACTTGCATGGGGCAAAGTGGTGGTGGGAAGAGGGCGGAGATCAGCTGACCCTCGACAATGTGAATTTGTTCTATGCCATCACCCATGGAGGGGCATGGACGGATCGTTCGGTGTGGGCTATGTGGGATCAATTCCAACATGCAGAATCAGCAAGCATGCGCCTGGGCGATGAATCATACGGGCTGAGCATACTGGCGACGTACTGCTGCCAAACCTTGAAATTCAATGACGGCAGGATGTGGACACGGATGGGGCGAATTTTCAGGGGAGGGCTGCGCATCGCGGTTGGCAGCCATGACACCCTAAACGACGGGTACACCACGGACGAAGTGGGAGAGGATTTTGCCGACAACCTCCAGAAACGCAACACCATAAAGTGGTCCTGGAAAGACGCGGTTTCCGATTGGTACGCCTCACAGGACGCTACGGTGATGTCTGTGGGCAGGGATAAGACGGATGCTGAATACAGGCGTGATACGATGAAATGGCAGAATTACATTTCGGGCTATCCGCGCTTGAGGGACAATCAAATAGGCTACTATTGTTATTGGTATTGGAGCAACCTGTAAGTCGCATGAAAAATGAAGCGGTTCACGCGATGTGAATCTTTTATGGAGGAGAGAATGAATGAACTGAATGTCAGAAAAGTCCCATTGCAAAAAATGGTGGCTTTAATAATTTTTACGTTTGCCATCTTCTCAGTTGTTTACGCGGAGGACTTCGACTTCCGCAAAAAATCGGAGAAACGATCTGTCGAGGAAGGTCTGGGGCAAGCCCAAATCCCACTCCTACAGCGTATGCCCGGAATAGCAAGGAAATCGATGGCAACAATGCTCCTCAAGCGTTTTCAAAATACTCGTGATGCCATCACTACCAGTGGCGCAGCCAAAAAGCAGAAAAAAGGCAATCGCCTTTCGTACGTCGGAGATGGCTGGTACCTGGATGTGAACGGGGATGGCACCAATGTTCGCTACCGCAATTTCAAATATCTCGACAGCAAACCTGAACTTGCCTGGCCGGTATCCATGCGCCTTTCCAATGATCGGCTGGAAAAATTGGGCAGGGAATTCATAAAGAAAAATCTGTCAGAATACGTTGTGCTCGGTACCAATGAGGAGCTTGTTCCTTTCTTCACCGAACACGCCATCAGTGGCGGTGGGCCAGCCAGGGAAGGCGCCCCGATGGACGAAGAGAGGGTTCATGCAGGCATCATTGTGTTCACCCGGGCCATAAACAAGGTCAACGTAATTGGCGCCGGGTCGAAAGTGGCGATAATCTTCAATAATGAAGGGGAGGCCGTGGGTTTCGATTTCGATTGGCCTCGGTACAGTCCGACAGGCAGGCTCCAGATGGTACTCCCCGTAGCGGCCATAAAGGAACGCGCAAACAGACTCGCCACTAAAGACATCCAGTCCCTGGACGTAAAAATGAATCGATTTGAATGTGGCTACTATGATGCCGGGATGCTGAGACGTGATCTCAGGGCGGTTGTTCAGGCCGGATGCGCCATCCACTACTCTGAAAAGAAAATCATTGACCAGAGTGTTTACAAGCAAGATCCAAACTCGGGGCATGTCATGTCCGCCTATGTCGATTTTATCCCGATCGGAGAGACGGTAGAACAGGATAGGAAATGGGTGCAGGCAATGAGGATGTTGAATCAAACACCCGCTATTATTGCGGAACCGAAAGACGGACCCAAGTCGAAGTAAGCCCAAGCTGCTTAGAAGATTGTTGCGCTGAATTTTCCCGAAAAACCGGAGAAATGAAAGCGGGAGAATCAGCGATGCGAAGATTATTGCTTTTTTTGCCGAAAGAGAGATCAAAGTGGAGCTGGGAGTCCTTGAGGGACGGTGCTTGTTGGTATGCAATCAGGATATTTGAAGTGATTGTTTGACCGAGTTCGCCAGCATTAGGATGAACTCACTGGGGTCGATGCAACGGCATGAAAGGAATGCGAAAGAATGAGTTGTGCAAGAAAACAAGCACCGTCCCCAAACGACCGCTGCTCTCAGAACGATGGGGCGGTCAAATCAAAGCCATGGGGCTGGCTAACAGGAAACTAGGGACGGCTTGTGAAAACATGAAAATGATCACAAGCTCAACTCAAAAATAAAAACAAATTCACATGTTCACAATCCGTCCCTGAACTTTAAAATGGAAATTATCCGGGGAGCCGGGAAAATTTACTTATAAATGACAAAACGAATTCTCAATATTTAATTTTGTGACATGACTCTAGAGACTCCCTTTCGCCAAAGTAACAAAGTCAAGAACCGTCCCGAATTCCCTCTTGGCTTCCGTCCCCATTCTTTCCAAAGTCACAAAGTCAAGCACCGTCCCCAAATCATCCCCAAAGGTTCAATATTCAATATTCAAGTCAATCCTTGGTCAGGAGCTCTTCCAGCTTGGCTGCGACCCTTTCGGCCACGGGCGGATCGTAGTTGGCCATCACCGCCACTGTGTAGCCGAGGTCCATGTACATGGCCAAGTGCGAGTTGCTGCCGCCGGCGCCGCCGTTGTGGCCGATGATGCGGTGGCCGTTGACGAATTTTTCCTGGAAAAGGTAGGCGTAATGCGTTTTCGGGTCGCGCACCACCTTGCCGCTGGTCATCCGCTTGAAATTCTCGGCGCTCAGCAGCGTGCCGTTGCGCAGGGCGATGTCGAAATTCAGCAGGTCCTCGACCGTGGAATAGCCGCCCCCGGCCGGCCCGCCCTTCAGGGGGTGGATGCCGATGTTGCTGCGCCAGTCCGGGTAGGACCTGCCCAGGGGAGAGCCCTTGGTGTAACCGACCGCCAGGTTGTCCACCACGGTGGTAATGTCGTAGCTGTCGCTGCGCGTCATCCCGGCCGGCCCGTAGATGTATTTCCGGACATAGTCGTAGTAGCTCATGCCGCTGAGCTTTTCGATGATCAGCCCCAGGACCAGCGGGCCGCAATTGCTGTACAAGAACTTTTCCCCAGGCTCGAACTGCAGGGGATTGCGGTTGGCCAGGTTGTCGTAGTCGGCCACTGTGGAAATCTCGAGTATCTTGGGCGACTGGAAGTATTCCTCCCAGTACTGCCCGAGGCCTGAAGTGTGCGTCAGCAGGTGGTGGATGGTGACCTTGTCGCGCACGGCCTGGTTGGGGTAATCGGGAAGGTAGTTGCCGACCTTGCCGTCCAGAGCGAGCTTGCCCTGCTGCAACAGCTGCATGATCGCCGTCCCGGTGAACATCTTGTTCATCGAGCCCAGGTTGAAACGGGTGTCGGCGCGGTTGGGGACCTTGAACCCCTTGTCGGCGTAGCCGAGGGCTTTCTTGTAGATCGCTTTTCCGTCCTTGGCTACCAGCACGGCCCCGGAGAACTCGTCCCGGGCGGCCAGCTCGTCGATGAAGCGGTCGATGGTTTTTATCAGCTCCTCCTGGCTCGGCGCAGGAACGGGCCTGGCTGCTTCGTCCGGGCCGGCCGGGACAGGCGGCGGAGGCGGGACGGCCGCTGCCGGTATTTCGGTGGGGCGCTTGCCGGCGGGCGTATCCGGCAACGCTGTCTGGGCGG
>DIKU01000073.1 GCA_002424645.1 Pelobacter sp. UBA5610
TCGATGACATAGCTTTGCAGATAGTCGAAGGTGTTTTGATCGATCGTTTTGCCGATAAACGGTTCGGTTTGGACGAAATTTTCCTGCCAGTTGTTTTTTACCACCTCAAGATGGGGGTCGTCCGAACCGGGGCCGTAGCTTTCCAGCTGTTGATAACGCTCGGCAATATGCTGAGCGAAACTGGCCATGCGGTCGCTCAGGGAGGGATCGTTTTTGGCCAGCAATTGCGGCAACATGGATTCTTCGGGCAGGCGCTTCATCATCACCGCGTATTCGATCGCGTGTCCTGGGCCTTCGATGGAGATGCAGCCGTCATGGTCGCGAATTTCAACCACCCCGAGATAGATTCCTTCACTGAAGCGCTGATTTAGCCGAACTTCTTCCTGGCAGTAAAAAAAACGTTTTTCAAGGGTTGTGAAGTCAAGGAAACCGAAGTCGACCGGTTTTTTGATTTTGTAAACACGGTCTCCAACAAAATATATTCTCGAAATATGCGTTTCTTTGAAGGTTATTTCGGTGAGATCAGCGTTGTAGGTTTGGGGCCTTAACAGGGCTTGGTGCAGGGTTTGCGAATCCATACGGTCTCCATAGCTAAATCTTTAATATTGCAGTGACTTTAACATATTGCCGAATTCTGTAAAGGCTTTTATCATCAGGGTAAAGTGATTGACGGTACCTATATGGTATGATAATTTCAACGGGTTTTTTCATTGGTGATTTTATCCTGATCGCAGTCGTTTTCGGCACCGTTCCCCTGTGCTGTCGCACTTCCTTAATTTTCCTCTGCCTCTGTGGGGGGCTCTGATGTCCAAGCGGTGGTTGCCGTTTTTACTGATTTTTTTTGCTCTGTTGGGGTGTTTGTCAACATCCTCGCCGGGGCAGGCCGTGCCCAAAGTTGGTGCGAATGTCGCTTCTCAAGAGCAGACACAGGCTTCGGGAAAAGCTCTTTACCATTATGCCAGGGCCCGATTGTATGCCTTGGATAATCACCTTCCCGAAGCGGTCGAGGCTCTCGACATGGCCATCAAGCTGGATCCCCGTTCCTCATATCTACGCATGATTATGGCTGAATTGCAATTGGCGCGGGGTGATGAAAAACTGGCTGCAAGGTCACTGGAAGACGCCATTATCCAAAATCCGGATTATGCCGACGCCCATCTGTTGTTGGGCAATTTGTTGTTGAATCAACAGGATTTTCATGGCGCCATACAGCACCTGAACCGGGTGGTCGAACTTGATCCATCGCAGGAGAAGGTTTATCTTCAGCTGGCTGTTGCTTACGTGCGTGTTGATGATACCGATGGCGCCATTGCGATTCTAAAGCGCCAATTGACCCAAAATCCTGAGTCCGTTTCTGCCAGAATGGCTCTGGCCCGGCTTTATCGCCAGTTGGGTCTTACGTCGTTGGCCGAGAAAACCTATTCCGAATTTATTGAACAACACCCGCACGAGCCGCAGGGGTATGCTGAATTGGCGAGGCTTTACCAGGGCCTTGATAAAGGTGAAAAGGCTCTGGCAACCATTAAACGTGGCATGACCGCCAATCCTTCCGAGGATGGCATACGTTATCAGTTGGTGCGGGTTCTGGTCGAGTTGGGCCAGATCGATCAAGCTCTAAGCGAATTGCATGGAATGTTGGAGGAGAACCCGGGGCGGATAGAAGCCCACCGGTTGCTCGGGTTGCTGCTGATTGAAAAACAGGACTGGGAAGCCGCTGGCGAAGCCTTTCAACAATTGTTGTCCCTTGAGCCGAGGCATGAACAGGGGTTGTTCTACCTCGGGCTGGTACGGGAAAACCAGGAACGCTGGATCGAGGCTGTTGCCGTATTTGAAAAAATAACCCCGGATTCGGATTTTTTTCTCGATGCCACCAGCCACCTTGGTTATTTGTACTATCGAATGGGGCAGGTCGAGAAGGCCATTGCGCTACTTGAACGCCGTCTGCAAAATATGGACGGCCGTTCGCAATTATTTACCTTCCTTGCCAGTCTGTATGAAGAAAAAAACGATATGGACAAAGCGGGGGCCTGGCTGAAAAAAGGTCTGGAGGTGTTCCCGAAATCCGCGGATCTGTATTATCATCGCGGTTTACTGCTTGAACGTCAGGGAGACAGGAAAGGTGCCTTGACGGATATGTATCGCGCCATCGAACTGAACGATAAATATTATGAAGCGATGAATTTTATTGCCTATAGCTATGCCGAGCAAGAGGAACAGCTTGAAGATGCTCTCAAGCTTGCCCGCCGTGCGCTCGAGTTAAACAACGAAGGGCATATTGTCGATACCCTTGGCTGGGTGCTGTTTAAAATGGGGCGCTTCAGCGAAGCCCGGGGTGAACTCGAGACCGCCGCGGCTCTGCTGCCCGATGATGCGCTGGTACTTGAGCACCTTGGGGATCTGTATCTTAAACTCGAACTTCCGGACAAGGCCACTGCCATTTATGGCCGGGCATTAAAACTGAGACCCGATAATGAAAAACTTCGTAAAAAACTGCTGCAGATTGCGCCCCGATAATAAAATTGGCCGATACCGCCTGTTGTTGACCTTGGTATGTCTTGGTGCCGCCTTGCTGGCCGGTTGTGCTCCGGTACGACCACCTGAGCCGAAACTTGCGCCTGTGTCCGCCGGCGAGCTTCTGCAAATCCTCAGGACTCAGGGGCAGCATTTTCAGACACTGCAGGGAACGGTTTCGCTTAGAATGACCCATGCTGGCAAGCAGCACAGTGTCAAACAGGTTTTGCTGTTGCAGCGGCCTGACATGTTTCGCGCGGAAGTGCTGGGTCCCTTTGGTCAGCCCGTCATGACCGTGGCGGCAGCCGGAGACAGTCTGTCTGCTTTTGTCCCCGGCGAGTCCCGTTTTTATTCTGGCCCTGCAACCTCTGAGAATCTTTATCGACTGGTACGGGTGCCGTTGGAGATAAAGCAGCTTCTGCAGTTCGTATTTTACGATGTGCCGCTATTGCCGGAGTCTTCCGGCGGGGTTTCGGTGGAGAATGGTTTCTATGTCATGAACCGGCAAAGTGCCGACGGTCGTCGTCAGCAACTGCGCTTTGATGATCAGCGGCGCTTGCGTCAGGTTCGGTATTTCTCAGACCAGGTCGAACTCCTGCAGGCGAATTATGATGTGTTAAGGGACGATGACGGTTTGCCACTGACCTTGCGTCTGAATCTTCCCATGGACGACATGGAAGTTGAATTGGTGTGGCGTGATGTGCGGTCCAATGGAGAGCTTCCGGCCAGCCGGTTTCATCTGATGCCGCCTGCCGGGGCGCAGGTGCTGGCTCTGCCATAATGGTCCTTCCCGGTATCAGGTCGTCAGGAGACGTTTGTTGATGTATCTGTTTTATATTTTACTGTTCGGCGTGTCCCTGCTTTTCGGATGCGACCATCAGCCCCCTGCTATGGTTGAGGAGGGCGCAGTGGCTCAGCGTCCCGACTATGGCGATACGCTTCTGATGGGTAGCATCGGTGAACCCAGCAATCTCCTGCCGGTGCTGGCCTCCGATTCAGCCTCCAGCGACATTAACGGTCTTGTTTACAACGGTTTGCTGCGTTACGACAAAAACTTGCAGCTCGAAGGGGAGTTGGCCCGCTCATGGGACATTTCTCCGGATAATTTGACCATCACCTTTCATTTGCGCAACGATGTGCGCTGGCACGATGGACATCCCCTCACCGCCGACGATGTGTTGTTCACTTACCGACTGCTTGTCGACCCGGCGGTTCCTACCGCCTATGCCGACCGTTATTTGCAGGTGGTCAAGGCCGAGGCTCCCGATCCGTTTACCTTTCGGGTCACCTATGGACAGCCCTTGGCAAGCGCTCTCGTTAGCTGGATGTTTCCGATCCACCCCAAACATCTTCTCGAGGGGCAGGATGTAACCAGAAGCCCTCTGGCCCGGCGTCCGGTAGGCACCGGACCCTACCGGTTCATGGAATGGAAGTCGGGTGAGAAGGTGGTGCTGGAAGCCAATGCGGATTATTTCGAGGGAAAGCCGTATATTCATCGGGTGGTTTACCGTATCATTCCCGATCCTTCCACCATGTTTCTGGAATTGCGATCGGGCGGACTGGATTTAATGGGCCTGACACCGCTGCAGTATGCGCGTCAGACCGATAACCTGGCGTTTAAGCGCCGGTTCGAAAAGTATCGCTATCTGGATTTTTCCTATACCTATCTCGGCTTCAACCTTCGGCGTCCCCTTTTTCAGGATGTTCGAGTGCGGCGGGCCTTGGCGCATGCCCTTAACAAGCAGGAACTTGTCGATGGCGTGCTGCTCGGTCTCGGTACAGCCACCACCGGACCCTATAAACCCGGCACCTGGCCTCATAATCCTCATGTTAAGACTTATGAGTACAATCCGGCCAAAGCCCGCACATTGTTGGCCGAAGCCGGTTGGCAGGACACCGACGGTGATGGCATTCTCGATCGGGATGGACGGCCGTTCGCTTTTACCATTGTCACAAACCAGGGCAACGACGCCCGTACCAAGTCGGGAGAGATTATACAGCGACGTTTGCAGGAGGTAGGCATATCCGTCAAACTCCGTGTTATAGAATGGGCTTCCTTTATCAAAGAGTTCATCAATCCCGGTGACTTCGATGCCACCATCCTTGCCTGGACTATTACGCCGGATCCTGATGCCTACGCCGTTTGGCATTCCAGTAAGACCGGAGAAGGCGAACTGAATTTTATCGGATTCAAAAATGCCGAGGTTGACCGGTTGCTGGAAGAGGGACGTCATACCCTTGATCAGGATCAGCGTAAACGCATCTATGGTCGGTTTCAGGAAATTCTTGCCGAACAACAGCCGTATATTTTCCTTTATGTTCCGGAGAGTCTGCCTGTCGTGGCCAAACGTTTTCATGGTATTGATCCGGCACCGGCCGGTATCATGCACAATTTTATTCACTGGTATGTGCCTAATGACCAGCAAAAATACCAGCGATGACTGAGAATCTGCCATGTTTGCTCAAATAACCAAGCGTCTCATCATGATGGTTCCGCTGCTTCTGGGTATCACCTTGATCTCCTTTGTGGTTATTCACCTTGCTCCGGGGGAGCCGACCGATCTGCAGACCCAGCTAAATCCGGAGGTGAGCTCCGAACTGCGCGAACGGTTGCGTGCCCAGTATGATCTCGACAAACCATTGATTGTCCAGTATGGCAAGTGGCTTGGCCGATTGGCGCATCTGGATTTTGGCGAATCCTTTGTGCAGGATCGTCGCCCCGTTGCGGAAAAGATCGCAGAACGTCTGCCGGTTACCATTATGATCAATCTGCTTTCCATCGGGCTGATTTTGCTTATCGCCATTCCGCTCGGGGTTTTGTCGGCGGTTAGGCGCAACTCTCTGTTCGACCGTTTTACCACCGTTTTTGTATTTATCGGGTTTGCCACCCCCTCGTTTTGGCTGGCCTTGCTTTTAATGGATTTCTTTGGCGTGCGTCTCGGATTGTTTCCCATTGCCGGACTTAAATCCCTTGGACATGAATATCTGAGTTTTGGGCGTCAGATCGCCGATGTGTTGCACCATCTGGTTCTCCCTGTATTTGTTTCTGCTTTTGGTGGCCTGGCCGGATTCTCTCGCTATATGCGCGGCAATATGCTGGAAGTGGTGCGACAGGACTATATCCTTACGGCCAGGGCCAAAGGCTTGTCGGAATGGGTTGTTATCTATCGGCATGCCCTGCACAATGCGCTTCTGCCGGTCATTACCATCCTTGGGTTGTCGGTGCCGGGGCTTATCGGCGGCAGTGTGATTTTCGAGACGATTTTCGCCATCCCGGGAATGGGTAAATTGTTTTATGATGGTGTCATGATGCGGGATTACCCGTTGATCATGGGAGTTCTGGTCATAGGTGCGGTCCTGACGCTGGTCGGCAACCTGATTGCCGATTTGGCCTATGCCATGGCTGACCCCAGGATCCGGCGACGTTGAACCGATCTCCAGACGGGGGCCTGATAAGAGGCTGATTCCGGAGAATCGGAGCAGGTTTTCGCGTGTAGTTGGGAGGGAACGCGATGGAGATCAAAAAGGCAAAGCTGGGAAAGTTGTTGCTCGATTCCGGGTTGGTCGGTGAACGGGAGTTGAGCGCTGCTTTGTGTTATCAGAAAAACCAACGTTGCCTTCTGGGGGCTTCACTGGTCAAGCTCGGGTTTCTTTCCGAGGATCGGCTGCTCGATTTTCTTGAACAAACTTTAAAGTTGCAAAGAGTCGATCTCGACAGTTTTATTCCCGATGCCGCTGCTCTTGCCATGGTTCCCGAGGAACGCGCTCTGGCATTTACGGTCTTTCCCCTGGAACGCTCTCACTTCCAGGGCGGACCTGTTTTACGCATGGCCATGGCCGATCCCTCCAACTTGACCGTTGTCGATGCTCTCGAATTTATGACCGGCGTGAGTATTCAACCGGTCCTTGCCTCTGAGCCCGCCATCCACCGGGCCATTGAACGGGGATATCGCCAGGACGACGGTTTGGCGCTTGTTCGCGAAATTTCTTCAAGTCCAAAAAATAAAGAAAAAACGATGGTTTCAGTAGACAAGTTTAATAGATTGGTTGAAGTTCTCCAGGCCAAGGGGTTGTTGAATGCGGCTGATGTAGAACTGCTGGACAAGGAATGAACATGCCCTCGTTTGTACCCACAGTGAAACGACCGGAGCTTTTTCTGCAACGGTTGAAGCAGAACCGTATGGCGCTGGCAGGCGCCTCAATCGTGTTGGTCATGTTCGTTCTCGCGCTGCTCGCCTCGGCTGTCGGTCGCGATCCGGGGGATATCGATGTAAGCCGGCAACTGCTGGCACCCTGTTGGCGTTTTCCATTTGGAACCGACGACCTCGGCCGCGATGTGCTGGCGCGAATCCTTTATGGTGCGCGCATTTCTTTGCTGGTCGGATTTGTGGCAGTCGGCATTTCCACCGGTATCGGTGTCGTGGTCGGAGCCATCGCGGGATATTACGGAAGCTGGATAGATAGTCTGATCATGCGATTCGTCGATATCATGCTGTGTTTTCCAAGCTTTTTTCTTATTTTAGCGGTGGTTGCCTTTCTCGAGCCTTCCATATGGAATATCATGATTGTCATTGGGCTCACCAGTTGGATGGGGGTGGCAAGGCTGGTGAGGGCCGAATTTCTTTCGTTACGGGAACGTGACTACGTACAGGCCGCCAAGGCTCTTGGCGCCCGGGATGGTCGCGTCATCTTCGTACATATCCTGCCCAATGCTTTGTCGCCCATTCTGGTATCCGCGACTCTCGGCGTCGCCGGAGCGATCCTTGTCGAAAGCGCCCTTTCATTTCTCGGTATCGGGGTGCAACCTCCCACTCCCTCGTGGGGGAATATGCTTATCGCAGGAAAGCAGACCCTCGGCACCGCCTGGTGGTTATCCGTGTTTCCCGGTCTTGCGATTCTGGTGACCGTGCTGGGTTACAACTTACTCGGCGAAGGAATCCGCGATGCGCTGGATCCCCGCCTCAAAGAATAAATAACAAGGAATTTTTTTTATGTCGCACCATGGAAATGGGATAGCCCTTAACGACCTGCAACCGGCCGATCTGGTGTTGGCCCGCTGCGAGGCTTTTCGCCGGCACGATTTCACATTTATTTTTCAGAGTTACCATGAGGATGCCCCCTTTTTACAGGCATTTCCCGATTGCCGTGACTACGTCGAGTATGCCGCTCAGGCGTTGCAGGGGGCTTTCCGGATCAATGATTGCCGTATCGGTCGGGTCCGCACAGTTGCCGATGATGAAGTCCAGGTGCTGTTTTTCATGGAGATCGATAGTGATGGGGTGATTCACCGTTCCATCGAGATGGCGTGCCTGAAGCTTGGCGAGCAGGGGTGGAGGTATCACTCCGGCGCCAAACGCCCCCTTGAGGACTTTGACAGTCCTCTGGAGGATATCGATTTTGAGAATTTTCTGGATTGCGCAACCCTGGTGTTTTTCTAATACCCGGCTCGCAGCCGGAACCTTAGACAGGGGCGAGGCAAAATAACATGGACGCACCTATCTCATTACGCAGGGGCTGGGCCAGCAGGCTCGGATTTGTTCTTGCCGCGGCCGGCAGTGCCATCGGTCTGGGCAATATCTGGAAGTTTCCCTACATCGCCGGCATGCATGGCGGCGGTGCCTTCGTACTCGTGTACCTGGCCTGTATTCTGTTGCTCGGGTTGCCGATCATGGTCGCCGAGTTGCTGATCGGCCGTTGTGGACAGCGCGATGCCGTCGGCTCTTTCATCGCTCTTGAAGGGCGTTCCAGCCCCTGGCGTCTGGTCGGTTGGGCGAGCGTGGTGGCAGCGTTTGTCCTGCTGGCCTTTTATTCCGTTGTGGCAGGGTGGAGTTTCGATTATGTTTTGAAGGCTGCCACCGGAGCGCTTTATCGCGGCAGCCCTGAACAGGTCAGCGGCTTATTCGGTCAGCTTACGGCCAGCCCCTTGCGCGTGATTTTCTGGCAGGCGTTGTTCGTCATGGCTACCTCAGGGATCGTCATCGGCGGGATTCGCGGCGGCATCGAACGTTGGAGCAAGATCCTTATGCCGGGTCTTTTCGCCCTGCTGATCCTGCTGTTTTTGTATGCCATGTTTTCTCCGGGTGGCCAGCAGGCTCTTCGCTTCATGTTTGTGCCTGATTTTTCCAAGCTTACGTCTCAATCCGTGCTGGTTGCTCTTGGCCATGCCTTTTTCACCCTTTCTTTGGGTGCCGGGGTGATGATTACCTACGGTTCCTATCTTGATGCCGATGCGGATCTTTTCGGCCTGTCCCTGCGCATCGCTTTTCTCGATACGCTGGTTGCCATGCTGGCTTCCCTGACCATCTTTTCCGTGGTTTTTTCCGCCGGCATGCCCATTGGCGGTGGACCGGGGCTGGTGTTTGAGACACTGCCGATCCTTTTTATGCAGATGCCCTTCGGGCAGCTGTGGGCGCTGGTTTTTTTCCTGCTGCTGGCCTTTGCCGCCCTGACCTCGGCCATCTCCATGCTCGAGGTGGTTGTCGCCTATGTCATCGACGAATACCGGTGGCGGCGTTCACGCGCTACCGCCCTGGTCGGAATCGCGGCTTTTGCGCTGGGAATTCCCTGCGCGCTATCCTTCAATCTCTGGTCACATATCACCTTGTTGCCGGGGCGTACCGTATTCCAGTCTTTTGATCTGCTGGTTTCCTCGTACATGCTGCCGCTGGGTGGTTTGCTGGTAGCCGTCTATGCCGGTTGGGTGTGGGCCGCAAATCAGGAAAAGGCTGCTTTGGGGGGGCTGCAACCCACCTTGCTGTTTGGTGTGTGGCATTTCCTGGTCCGGTATTTTGCCCCGGTGGCAGTTTTGCTGGTCTTGCTGCATGAAGCCGGAGTTTTTCGCTGACGATGCCCGAGTTGCCTGAAGTTGAAACCATTCGCCGCGGTATCGAACCCTGGGTGCTGGAACAGCCGGTTGCCGGTGTGGTGATCCGTCAGGCGCAGTTGCGGTGGATGATACCCGCTGACCTGCCCGGGCATCTGGTGGGGCAAAGCTTTATCGCCGTACAACGTCGCGCCAAGTATCTGCTTTTACAAAATCAGGAGGGATGCCTGCTGATCCATCTTGGCATGAGCGGTTCTTTACGCATTGTTGATTCGGGCCTGGAGCCCGGTCGGCATGACCATGTCGATATTGTGTTCGAGAACGGTCGTTGCCTGCGGTTGAACGATCCCCGTCGCTTCGGGGCGGTTTTATGGGTTGGAAACAAGCCGGAAGAGCATGTGTTGCTGGCCCACCTGGGACCGGAACCGCTTTCCGACGAATTTAACGGCGCGTTGCTGTATGCCGGCTCCCGCGGCCGGAAACTGGCCGTTAAAAATTACCTTATGGACCAGAAAACAGTGGTCGGTGTCGGTAATATTTATGCCAGCGAGGCTCTTTACCGTGCCGGTATTCATCCGGCGCTTGCCGCCGGTCGCGTCTCCCGCCGCCGTTACGGCTTGCTGGCCGAAGCGGTGCGGCAGGTTCTCACGCAAGCGATCGCTGCCGGGGGCACCACCTTGCGCGATTTCACCGATGAAAAGGGGCGCCCCGGGTATTTCAGTCAACAATTGCAGGTCTATGGTCGAGAAGGTCTGCCTTGTGCGCATTGCGGCAGGCCGATTACATGTGAAACTATCGGCCAGCGCAGCAGCTATTTTTGCGGCCGCTGCCAGCGTTGATAGACATCCCGGATTGCTGATGGCCGGGTGACAGGAGTCAACTTTGGATAATTTTCGGTTTACCATGCCTTATCGCGTGCGGATCGCCGACATCAACTATGGCGGGCACGTATCCAACGCCGCTGTGTTGAGCTTTTTCCAGGATGGTCGCATTGGTTATCTGGCCGCGATCGGCGGTTTCAGTGAGATGGATATCGGTGGCTGCGGCATCATTTTGCCCGAGGCGCATGCCCAGTACCGCGCCGAGATGTTTCTCAATGATGATCTGGTTATAGGCATCCGCATCGAAAGCCTCAAAAACTCTTCGTTTGTGATGTCTTATCGCATTGAGAGGGAAGGGGTTGTGACCGCCGAGGGCACTACCGCTCTGGTCGCTTTTGACTATCAGAAACGGCGCCCTTGCCGATTGCCTGCCGGTTTTCGCAAGGCGGTTGAAGAGTTTGAGGGGTTTCAGGAACCTTCGGCCGTTTAATCTGAGACGAGGAGGACACCCATGAAAGATTTTCGCATTTGTCCCAAATGTCAGTACGGACGCGGGTTCCACGTTGCCTTGAACGAAGTCGAGGAAGGGATGTCTGTGCTGTTGATCTGTCCCGATTGCGGACAGTCGTATGCGTTAGGCTGTGTCGTTGAAATCTCTGGCGGCCAGGTTAAGGAGGGATGTGTATTTCCGGTGCGGGAGGGATAAACTCCTAGCGGGTCGCTCACTGCGGCTCTTTGAATAGTTGACAATATTTATCAGGCATGTTATCCGTAGCCCAACTGCAACCTGTTCAGGACTTTATGCTAGGGGGCTTCGGTGTTTCAGACACTCAAAGAAGACATCAAGACGGTTTTTGATCGGGATCCGGCCGTGCGCAGCGTGCCGGAAATCATTTTTTGCTATCCCGGTTTTCACGCGCTGCTTTTTTACCGTATGGCGCATGCGTTATGGGTTCGCAAATGCCGGTTTATGGCCCGTTTTGTTTCCCATTTGGGCCGCATGACGACAGGGATCGAAATCCATCCCGGAGCCAAGATCGGGCATCGTTTCTTTATCGATCATGGTATGGGTGTCGTCATAGGCGAGACGGCCGAGATAGGCGACGACTGCACTCTTTATCATGGCGTGACCCTTGGTGGAACCTCGTGGGCCAAGGAAAAACGCCATCCCACCTTGGGCAACAATATCGTTATCGGCGCCGGCGCCAAAGTGCTGGGGCCTTTCAAGGTCGGTGATAACAGTAAAATTGGAGCAAATTCCGTCGTGGTTCGTGAAGTTCCCGCCAATTCCACGGTGGTTGGCATCCCCGGTCGGGTAGTTTTTGCCAACGGCGAAAAGGTCGGGACGCGATTCGATCTCGAACATGGCGAATTGCCCGATCCCGAAGGCAAGGCGATGTCTTGCATGTTTGACCAGTTGCGTGCCCTGGAACGACGCGTTCGTGAACTGGAAGAGGAAAACGTTTCCGGTACCGCTGACAAGCAGGATTAAGGGGTGATCTAAGCGATGCGTTTGTCCACCAAAGCTCAATATGCCGTGCGGGCCATGGTCCGCCTCAGTTTCGAGAGTCCCGAAGCGCCTGTGTCGAGCAAAACCATTGCCGACCTCGAGGGCATTTCGCTGACTTTTCTGGAACAGATCCTTTCCAAGTTGCGGCGCGGCAAGATTGTTAAAAGTGTGCGCGGTCCCGGTGGCGGTTTCATCCTGGCGCGGTCGCCGGAACTGATCCGCGTCGATGAGATCATCGAGTGCGTAGAGGAAACGTTGATGCCGGTAGCCTGTATGGATGAGACGGGCACCTGTCAATGTGAGGAGCTCTGTTATACCCACATGGTCTGGGCGGGACTGGGGCAACGTATCAAGAATTTTCTGTCATCGATTACCCTGGCGGAGTTGTCCAGAGACGCATCGATGATCAGGCAAGGCACCCGCGCAAAGCGGGATATATGAGATTGTACTGGGAGGAACAGAGGTGAAACGGATTTACATGGACAACAATGCCACCACCGCCGTGCGACCCGAGGTGATGGAGGCGATGCTGCCTTTTTACAAGGAGCATTTCGGTAATCCCTCCAGCGTTCATTGGGCAGGCAGGGAGACAGGTGCGGCTCTGGAAGCAGCTCGTGAGAAGGTGGCAAATCTCATTAACTGTACTCCCGCGGAGATTGTTTTTACTTCCTGCGGCAGCGAAGGAGATAACCTTGCGATCAAGGGGGTTGCGGACGTTCTGCGGGATCGTGGCAATCACATCATAACCACCGCTGTCGAACATCCCGCCGTGTTGAGCACCTGCGAATATCTGACCAAACAGGGCTTTGAGGTGACTTATCTGCCTGTCGATGGTTACGGTATGCTCGATGTTGCGGCGCTTGAGGCGGCGATTACGGACAAGACCATTTTGATTTCGGTCATGTGGGCCAACAACGAAACCGGCACCTTGTTCCCCATCGAACAGATCGGCGCCGTGGCCCGCAAACATAAAATCTGCTTCCATACCGACGCGGTGCAGGCTATCGGCCGGGTGCCGGTCGACGTGCAGGCCGCGCAGGTCGATCTGCTGGCTATTTCCGGGCACAAGATCGGTGCCCCCAAAGGTGTCGGCGCCCTGTATGTGCGCAAAGGGGTCAGACTTACTCCGTTGATTCATGGTGGGCATCAGGAGCGCAATCGCCGGGCCGGGACCCACAATCTGCCAAGTATCGTCGGATTAGGCGTGGCCTGTGAGTTGGCCGCCAGTGATCTGAAAGGGGCCGCCCAGCGTTTGCGTCAGATGCGGGATCGTCTGGAGCGGGGCTTGCTTGCCATTCCGGAAAGTCAGATCAACGGGCATCCCACCGAGCGGTTGCCCAATACCCTGAATATCAGTTTCAACTACATCGAAGGGGAGGCGGTGCTGCTGTTTTTGGATATGCAGGGCATCGCAGCTTCGTCCGGTTCGGCCTGCATGTCCGATTCGTTCGGGCAGTCCCATGTTATCGAAGCGATGGGAGTTGACCCGATGATGGCCAATTCGGCCATCCGTTTCGGTCTCGGTTATGATAACACCGAAGCCGATGTGGATCGGGTGCTGGAAATTCTGCCGCCTATCGTGAAAAAGCTGCGTGATATGAGTCCCTTTTATCACGAGCGGGATGTTACCAAAGCCACGGCTTGATCTCTGATAATAACCGATGCCCGTTGCGGGCTTGATACCGTTCTTATGAAAAGGAGTTCTTATGTATTCGGATAAAGTTATCGATCATTTTACCAATCCTCGTAATGTCGGTGAAATTGAAAATGCCGATGGCGTCGGAGAAAAAGTAAGCTCTTCCTGCGGTGACCGCATGAAAGTATTTCTCAAGGTCGAGGATGGTGTTATCAAGGACATCAAATTTCAGACCTACGGTTGTGGCGCCGCCATTGCTTCATCGTCCATGATGTCGGAACTTGTCATCGGTAAAACCCTGCAGGAGGCCCTCGATCTGACCAACGATCAGGTCGCCGATGCGCTGGGTGGTCTTCCCGCACCCAAACTGCACTGTTCCAATCTCGCGGCGGACGCCCTGCACGAAGCTATCAAGAATTTCCAGGCGACCACTGCCTGATTTTCTGTGCCCTGAAACAAGTCCCAAAGGGCCATCCGCGATAGTGGGTGGCCCTTTGGGTATTGAAGGCGAAATATGGAAACGAACAAAAAACATATCGTGGTGGCCATGAGTGGCGGTGTCGATTCCACCGTGGCTGCGGCCCTGTTATTGGCCCAGGGACATCAGGTGTCCGGTTTGACCATGCGGGTATGGGATACCGAACCTTTGGCCGAGGGGCAGGATCCTGCTCATATACGGGACGCCCGCAGAGTGGCAAATGACCTTGGGATCCCATTGCATGTTGTGGACTTGCGCGAGGAATTCCGGCAACAGGTGGTCACACCGTTTTGCGCCGAGTACTTTGCCGGTCGTACGCC
This sequence comes from Pelobacter sp. UBA5610, assembly GCA_002424645.1. Lineage (GTDB taxonomy): Bacteria > Desulfobacterota > Desulfuromonadia > Desulfuromonadales > Syntrophotaleaceae > Syntrophotalea. Next base: position 14,100 of record DIKU01000073.1, read on the forward strand.
CAACCCCTGCGTTTTATGCAACCGCGTTTTCAAGTTTCGCCGTTTGCTGCAAGAGGCCGACCGTCTTGGCGCCGATGCTCTGGCCACCGGACATTATGCCAGGATAGTCGAAGATGGCCATTTACGCATTCTGGCCAAGGGAGCCAACCAGCATAAGGATCAGAGTTATTTTCTGTTTACCTTGACTCAACAGCAGTTGCAGAGGGTCGTCTTTCCCCTCGGGGACATGAACAAAGATGACGTGCGCGCCCATGCGCAGCGCCTGGGGTTGCATGTCGCGCAAAAAGGCGACAGTCAGGATATCTGTTTTATCCCGGATGGCGACTATATCGGGTTTCTCGAACGTCAATCCGATGCGCCCTGCGCCGAAGGTTCCATCGTGCATGTCTCGGGCAAGGTGCTGGGTAAACATCGCGGAGCTTATCGCTTTACCATCGGGCAGCGTCGTGGTCTGGGCATTGCGTGGCCGGAACCTTTGTATGTCATTGCCATCGATGCCGCCAGGCAGCAAGTCGTGGTCGGAGAACTCGAACACCTGAAAGTCGATCGATTGGTGACCACCGGTACCAACTGGATCGTCCCCGCTCCGCAACAACCGTTACGGGCCCGCTGCCGCATCCGTTATCGCCATCACGAGGCGTTATGCACTTTGATTGTGCTGGATGATGAGCGGGTCGAAGTGCGCTTTGACGAACCGCAAAACGGCGTCACCCCCGGACAGGCAGCGGTGTTTTATGATGGTGATCGGGTGTTGGGCGGGGGCTGGATTGCATGAAAGGCACCTATGCCATCGTCACGCTCGGCTGCAAGACCAATCAATTCGAATCCACCGCCATGGCCGAGCAGTTGGAACAGGCCGGATTTGAACGGGTCGATTACAGCGCCGGTGCCGAACTGGTTATTGTCAATACCTGTACCGTGACCGCCGCCACCGACAGTCAGTCGCGCAATCTCATTCGCCGGGCCAGACGCATTAATCCCTCATGTCGGGTGGTTGTCACCGGTTGCTATGCCCAGGTCGATCCTGCCGCTCTGGAAAATCTGCCGGGAGTCGATCTGGTGCTGGGCAATGAAGAAAAAGGGGAACTGCTGAAGTGGCTGAACGCCGATGGGCCGAAGGTCCGCGTTGGCGATATCCGCCTGGCCAGCGGCGTGACTTTTGATCTCAATTCTTTTGGGAGTCGCAGCCGCGCTTTCGTTCAAATACAAAATGGCTGCAATGCCTTCTGTTCCTATTGCATTAT
>DIKU01000064.1:0-90493 GCA_002424645.1 Pelobacter sp. UBA5610
CCGATTGAACGGCATCGACGCACAAATTCATGGCACCCAACTGTTCAGCCAGCATATCCCGAACGTCATGATGGGAAGCGGCGATCAAAACTCTTGCCCCTTGCTGTGAACGCGGCAAAATCCCATCGGGCCAACGAATATCCTCATGCTTGTTCATGCGAACGGTGCAGGTGAAAAGAGAGCCTTCGTTGACCGTACTTTCCAGATAGATATGCCCCCCCATGAGTTCCAGCAACTGTTTGACGATGGCAAGCCCCAGCCCCGTCCCGCCAAAATGACGCGTTGTCGAATTATCAGCCTGCGAAAACGACTCAAAAATGGCGCTTTGCGCTTCAGAATCAATCCCTATACCGCTATCTTTAACCTCCATAAAGATCAATGCACTTGAGCAATTCTCATCCCGGCAACCAATGCGAACGACAATTTGCCCCTTCGGTGTAAATTTCACCGCATTACCTACAAGATTAAAAACGATCTGCCTGATCCGTGCGGGATCACCTATCAAAGAGATGGGCGTTCCCGGATCGACACGGAAAATCACCTCGACATCTTTATCCAGAGCACTTTTAGCCAACAGGGTCAGAGGTTCCTCGACAACCTCAATCAGGTTTAAAGGAATTTTCTCCAAAGCCAGATGCCCCGCCTCGATTTTGGAAAAATCCAGTACATCATTAAGCACTTTAAGCAAAGAATCGCCGGAACTGAGAATCATTTGTGCCAGTTCCGCCTGTTCAGCGCTCATTTGCGTCTTTAATAAAAGCTCTGCAACGCCGATAACCCCGATCATGGGAGTGCGAATCTCATGACTCATGTTGGCGACAAAGCGCGATTTCGCATGGCTTGCAGACTCAGCAGCCAGTCTGGCTTGTGCCAATTGGTCAACGGTCTGATGAAGTTCATCGTTGGTTTCAAGCAACTCCTGCGTTCGCATGGACACCTGCTCTTCCAGGTGATATCGATAACGTTCCAGTTGTTTTTCACGAGAGGCAAGCTGTTCCAGCATATTATTGAAACAGTCAAAGAGAACACCCACCTCATCAGAGGCGATTTTGGTCACGCGCAATGAAAAGTCTTCGTTACCCGAAAACCGACGCATTTTGTCAGCAAGGTACAAAATAGGGGCAGAAATAACATGTTGCAAATGCCCTGCAACAAAATAGCCCAAGAGACATGAAGCCGCCAACACGGCCGCCACACTGATGGCAAAGGAGCGCAACCATGAGTAAAAGGCTTTGAGATCGGACCGAATATACACCATGCCAATCGTATTTCCGGCGTGTTGCACGGGAACCAGAACAGACAGGGATTCGGAGCTAAAAAAGTGATGGCGGCGTCCATTTTTCAGTACCTGAGCCATCTGCTGATAGGTAGTGACATCAACCTCCGCACTCCATTGCCCCGGTGCCGCGCGTCCCTTTTGGGAGCGATAAAAATGCGAGATAACCTGGTTATCGGAATCGAAAAGATAAGCGTTTTGAATATGTGGAACGGAAAGCAATGACGACATGACTTGCTCGCCAACGTGCCTACTGTGAAGGGTTATGGCAACGGAACTGTTGGCCGCCAGAATTTCGGCCAGGGAATAGGTATGACTCACCATGTTACGCCGAAAAGAGAGTATTTCGACGGTCATGAACGCTCCTGCGGCGAGGACCAGAACCACTGCGCAGGTCAACATGATAATACCGGTCAGTTTTTTCCTAAGCGTGGCATGGTGAAATCCGAACATACGCTTTTATCCTCTTTGGATCGAGGGAGAAGGAGGAACTGACAATATTACATACGTTCAAAAATTCATGGCAAAACGAAAAGAATTGGAACCTTCCGACTCACCTACATAGGGCCGGAACTCAAATCCAGCATCCAAATATATTGATTTTAAAGTGGAGGAAATAGTAACAAATTGATCTTTTAAAGCAAAGACTATAATCCTTCAGGGTTATACACCAGATACTTATACGGCCCCGAAATCTGCCATTATTTCGGGGCCGCTTACAACTCTATAAAAAGATATTTTTATTACTGTGCATCTTCAGTACGAACAAAAATTTCCCGAGCCAATTGCTCGTCAACGGCAAACTCGGAGTTCCCAACATGGAAAATATAGGAGGGAAACCGGCGGTTGAGTTGTATATGATTACCTGGCAACACACCAAGAGACATGAGTTTTTGCATGGTTCTGGTATCACTGGTGGTCAAATAGGCGATTTCTCCTGCATCTCCCACCTTCATTTCAGTAAGAGGAACCACCCCGGTAACTGCGGAACTGCGTGCCTCACGACAGCAGTCACCAGGCGGAATCGGCCTTCCGTGGGGGCAGGTAGCGGGGTGATTCAATAGCGTACAGATGCGTGTATCAACCCCTTCATTAAGCAAATGCTCAAATTCGCACGCCTTGGCATTGGCGTCGCTGCCTTTAAGATCCAGGATATCCATCATCAACCGCTCTGCAAGACGGTGTCGACGAACAACTTTTTCGCCGGCAACACGTCCTTCAGAGCGCAGATAAACACGCTCACCTTTCAGCTCAATCAGGGCCTGACGATCCAGCTCCAATAAAGCCGGATCCGTGGAATCTACATTCAAAGCCTCAAGCGAAGCTGAATTATCCCCCTCTTCAACGACTGCTATCCAAACGGCTTCGAGAATATCTTCGGCCCGTTCTGAGTGTTCCATCATTCCTTCTCCTTGGACTTGTCGTCCTTTTTCCATCGGCGCAACAGGCCTGGAACCAGAGGATTTTCATACCCACACCAGGGGCAATGAATTTTACGGCACCCCCCAAGACATGCTCCGCAAGGTTTTTGCCGAAGTTCTTGGGACGTCGGAAGAGTCCGACCACAGAAGCCGCATTTCACATCAGCCATCCCGTAAAACTAAGCATAATGTTAAGACACCACCCGACCGTGAAGGCCAGGAATGTAACCAGCAGAAATATGCCTAAAGACACCTTCCAACCGCGCTCCTTTTTCATCATGAGAAACTGAGCGATGCAAGGCACAAACAGGGTCATGGTGACGGCAGCTACGGTTAATTGGCGGGGAGACAGCAAACCTTGTGCATGCATATCGTAAAGGCCGGCCGCACCGAAATCCCGCCGGAAAAACCCGAAAATAAATGCAGCCGTGGCCTTGGCGGGAAGCCCAAGAGCCGTAATAGGTGGAGCCATGATCCGCACCAGGGCATCGAGCGCACCGGTCATTTTACCGGCCCAAAGCAACAACGATGCAAAAATGAAAAGAGGAAATATTTCCAGAAAATACCACTGCATGCGGCTGATGGTTTTGATCAATACGTTGCGGGCCTGGGGCAGTCGCATAGGCGGGAGCTCCATATAGAACATGGGACGCTCACCGGGAAGCAGACGGGCAGACAGCAGCCCAACGGACAGGAACACAAGGGTCACACACAATATCCAAACCGACAAGGCCCCCGGCACTCCCGACAACAACCCCATAATGACACCGAGTTGTGCACTGCAGGGTACAGCCAGAGCCAGCAACAGTGTCACGATAATCCGCTCACGCACGGTTTCGAGGGTACGGGTGACCATTGTCGCCATGGTATCGCAGCCGAAGCCCAGCACCATCGGGATAACCGCTCGCCCGTTGAGTCCTATTTTCTTGAAAATACGGTCGACCAGCATGGCCAACCGGGGGAAATAACCGACATCCTCCATAATGGAAAACGCCAGAAAAAATGTTCCCACGATGGGAAGCACCAGTGCCACGGCATAGCGCACTCCCAGGGTAAACACACCGTATTCACCTACCAGCAGTTCCTGCAACCAGGCCCAGGAGGTCAATTTGTGCACCAACCCGATCACCCAGGGATTGAGTATTTCTTCAAACAACCCACCCTCAAGCAGGTCAACCAGAGTGCCGGCGCCAAACTTGCCGACAAAAACATAGATTCCAAAGTACAGCACCGCCACCAGCAAGGGAAACCCGGTCCAGGGATTGATGGTCCATTCCGCCAATTTTTCAAAAAAGGTCGGTTTGCGGTCCGTCTGCTGATGAATAACTTCCTCGAGTATGGCACGGCATATCCGCTTACGCTCGAGGCTGATGCGAAGATTGAGATCCATACGACGTTCAAAAACGGTATCGCTGACCGCTTGTTCAATAGCCTCCAGGTTGCCATCTTCCGCCTTGGCGACGAGTCTCCAGGCATCTTCATCTTTTTGCAGCAAAAGCAGGGCAATGGAGCGTGAAACAAGCGTGTAATCACCACTGAGGTGCTGTGAAACCTTGGCAATATCCCTTTCCAGCTCTCGGGAATACCCGAACACGGCCTTGACCTCGGGATTATACGCGGCGATGGCCTGACGCAATTCAGGCAGACCACGCTTGCGCGCCATGGCGCCGCCAATCACCGGAATGCCAAGCTTTTCCTGCAACAGGGGGATATCGATACGCATCCCCTTGCGTTCAGCCTCATCCAGGATATTAATGAGCAACACAACCGGAAGGCCGGCCTCGACCAGTTGCAACGTCATGGGCAACATGCGCTCGAGATTGCGCGCATCGATGACATGAATCACCGTATGCGCGGTTTCGTGCAGCAGGATTTCACGGGCGACACGCTCTTCTTCGGTAATAGGCAGAAGAGAATACATTCCCGGTGTATCAAGCACCTCGTAGGAAACACCTTCAATTTCACAGTGTCCGCGAGAAACCTCGACCGAGGTTCCCGGGTAGTTTGATACCACGGTATAAGCCCCCGTCAGGGCATTAAAGAGGACACTCTTGCCGACATTCGGATTACCAACCAGCACGATCTTGCGATCGGCCGCAGAAACTTCCTTTTGAACTGCCATGACTGAAACTTCCGGTATAGATTGCTGATAAGATTTAAAGGACCATCCGCCGTCGCATGGGTAACATCAAGGGGAGGAACACTTGGAGCAGCGTCCATAGATCTCTAATCGGTGATCGCGGATGGTGAATTGGTGCTCCCGGGCTACCTGTTTCTGCAATTCTTCAATGCGGGTGTCCTCAAACTCGATGATGGTGCCGCATTCAGTGCAGATCAAGTGATCGTGATGCTGTCCCCTGCCAGAAGCTTCGTACAAGGTCTGTCCGGCACCAAAATCACGTTCTTTGGCCAGACCGCATTCGGCGAGCAGTTTAAGCGTTCGATACACAGTTGCGTATCCGATATGAGGATGCTTTTTGCGGACCTTCAGATAAAGATCCTCAGTCGATAAATGAGCTGCCGTACGTAGGAACTCATCCAGGATAACTTCACGTTGGCGTGTAAGTTTCAAGCCCTTACGGGTGATATAGTTGCGAAATATTTCGCGTTTTTCGGCCATGCCCCCTCCAATGAAATTGATTATCAAATTATCAGAGTAACCATTCAGGTGTCAAGCGGTAAGCCTTCTCAACCTTGCATCGGTAGCCACTGATACAGGTAACCGGTAAGGACGCTTAGCCAGTTGAAATAAAGCATGACCCCTACGATCATCAGCATAACGCCAGTGCCCAATTCCGCCAGACGAATATACTTGCGAAACCGGTTAAAAAAGCCGAGGAAACCATGAAACAACAGACCGGAGATCAAAAAAGGCAGCCCCAGTCCAGCCGAATAGGTCGCCAGCAAAATCCCGCCCCGAACAGAACCTCCGGAAGAACCGGCGGCCATGGTCAACACCGCCCCAAGAATCGGCCCTGTGCAAGGGGTCCAACCGGCAGAAAATACCAGGCCCACCAAAAACGAACCGATATATCCAGCCGGTTTATCGTGAAGATGCAAACGCTTCTCACCCAAAAGAATTCCGAAATGAAACAGTCCGGTCAAATGCACCCCGAAGAGAAAAATCAGAATGCCCCCGATCTTCTGAATCCACCACAATCCTTCACTGAGAAGAGTAAAAAGACTTCCGGCGACAACCCCCATGGCAGTATAAACCAGGGAAAAGCCGGCGATAAACAACAGACAGTGCAAAGCCACTCTTAACCGGATGCGTCCGCCAGGATGGGCCGCTTGCAATTGCTGAAAACTTAAACCGGTTATATACGTGATAAATGAGGGAATAAGCGGTAGCACGCACGGCGAAACAAAAGAAGCCAAACCGGCGGTAAAAGCTATCCACAGGGTTATTTCTTCTCCAGGCATTATGGTCTCTCCTCCGGTGCATTCCCAATCAGTGTCCGGAGCGCCTGAAAATGCTCCGGAGCATTCCAGTCACGCAATCCGATATGGCGATCAACCAACCGTCCTTGCCGGTCGATAACAAACGTAGTGGGGTATTGTCTAACCTGATACAGGTCATGAATATCGCCGGATTCATCCATGACAACGGGAAAATCCAGATTTCCCTTCGCCATGAAGGATTTAACCCGTGCAATGGGTTCGCCGCCGTTGATACCGAGCACTACCGCGCCCCGACGGGCCAGACGACGGTTTAAGGCGTCGAGAGACGGCAATTCCGTACGGCATGCGGGGCACCAGGTGGCCCAGAAGGTCAGGATCACCACCTTGCCGCGCAAACTCTGCAGGGAAATAGACCTTCCCTCAAGATCCTGCAAAGTGAAGTTCGGGGCCGGGGCGCCGATTTTTATCACGCCCTCAGGCAAGCTTTTATCTCTGCGCCCAGCACCGAAGGTCAGGTTGCAACAGAGCAGAACCAGACCGAGTATTAAAACAAGTATGGCGTTTTTTTTCAACATACGACCTCCTGTTTTGGGGAACAAAACCATCGTATCTTCACCCTTATGCCACGGTACCAATTACTACCCATAAGTCAAGGATGCTCAACATGCCGAAAGCCCATGTGACTTATCCCGCAGAAGTCGAAAATCGGCTGAAAATTCAGCTACCTTGACATTTCCGCTGTCCGTAACACCAACATGGATAATGAACCGGCGTTCGTCCTCCTGCGCCAGTTCAGCCGTGGCTGTTACAATACCCTGACGAACCGGCGCCAGAAACCTCATGCTAAGATCGCGGGTAGCGAAAGGGGTCGATGCGGGCAGCCGGGTTTTAACGGCTATGGCAGCAGCCGTGTCCGCCAAGGCGGTCAAAGCTCCACCATGCATAAAACCGCCGCCCTGGCTGAGTTTTACCGTAAAGGGCATGGTCAAAACGGCCTGCCCATCAACGGCTTCGACGATGCACATGCCCAACAACTGCTCAAAAGGTGCCAGGTCAATCCACCCGTCCATGACAAACTGCTCTTCCCCATGAACCCGAAGTGTTTCGCCATTCACCAGCAATCCGCCCATTTATACCCCCTGCAATATCTGCGTAAAAAGACCGTTGCCAACATCTGGCCGACGGAGTATGGTCGCAGTGTATCAGCGGGAGAATTGTTATGCAGCCTTTTTTTACGACACTGAGCATTGTCCTGCCTGTATTTGCAGTCATGACTCTCGGTACATTGTTGCGCCGCACCGGACTCATCAACCAGGAATTTATCAGGCAAACCAACCGCTTGATTTATTATGCGCTTTTGCCTCTTTTGCTGTTTTACAAAATCAGCACTGCCAACTTCGCAACCAGCTTCAACCCTAAACTCACCCTGGGCATGATCGCGACATTAAGCGCCGGCGCCGTGATCAGTTACGCATCGGGCTACCTGCTCGGCTACCCCCCTGAAGACCGCGGAACATTCAGCCAGGGAGGCTTCCGTGGCAATCTGGCCTACGTGGGGCTACCTATCGTGCTGAGTGCTTACGGCGATGCAGGCTTTACTCGGGCCGGGCTTCTCATGGGCTGCCTGGTCCCGGTCATCAACCTGTGGTCCATCGTGGTGCATATCCTCCCTCAGCGCCACAGACATCCGACAAGGCTCTGGCAGCTGGTACGCGACCAATTGTTATACAACCCCCTTATTATCGGCGCCATAGCAGGCATACTGTGGAACATGAGCGGCCTGCCCATGCCCGATATAGCCGGAAACACCTTGCACATGGTTACAACGGCTACCCTTCCGCTGGCGTTGATAACCATCGGCGGAGCTTTTTCCCTGCAGCAATTGCAGGGTGATTTAAAAAAAGCCGGTCTCGCATCGCTGTTCAAATTGGCCGTCTTTCCCCTGCTGAATCTGTGGATCATTTCCCAACTCGGCATTCATGGCATGGATCTCGGTATTGCCGTGCTCCTGGCGGGCACCCCGACAGCTGCCGCCAGTTATGTTCTCGCCCACGAACTCAACGGCAATCCCAGCCTGGCCAGTTCCATCATCATTATTTCGACCCTGTTTTCGGCCATCAGCTTTACAGGCCTTCTTACAGTATTAGGTCTGATGGGATTGGTTCCGAACTGACAACCTCTCTGGAATGTCATAACAGAACCTGGCAATCCATCTAATTTTCAAAAAAAAAGCGCCGTACCATGAAGGCTCGGCGCTTTATTTCGTGCAGTTTTACGTCTACTCGAGAATCAGCAGCAATTCGCCCTGCTCAACCTGAATCCCTTCTTTGACCAGGATCTCGGCCACGACTCCGTCTTTTTCAGCCTTGACGTTGGTCTCCATTTTCATCGCTTCGGTAGACAGCAACACGTCCCCGACTTTAACCACATCCCCGATATTCACCATAATACGGAATACCTTTCCGGGCATGGGCGCTCCGACATGATGAAGGTTATCGGGATCGGCCTTGCGATGCTTAATCTGATCGGTCGCTACCGACAAATCGGGCACCATAATCTGACGGGGTTCCCCATTCAGTTCAAAATAGATATCCCGATGCCCGTCATCCTGCACCCTGCCGATGGCATTAAGCTGGACCAGCAAGGTTTTTCCCGGCTCCATCTCGATACCGGTTTCGTCACCGAGATCCAGACCGTAGAAAAACACAGGGGTCGAAAGAACGGACGTATCCAGATATTCTTCCCTATGAGCATCGAATTCCTCGAAAACGCCCGGATACATAACCGCGGACATCACATCACGCTCCGAGACAGGGTGACCGAGTTTGCTCTCCAACTCCTGACGTTTGGCGACAAAATCAACCGGCTCAAGGAACTCCCCAGGACGGCAGGTAAGCGGCTCTTCTCCTTTGAGAATGATCTTTTGCAGCTTCTCGGGAAAACCGCCATGCGGCTGACCAATCATCCCCTTGAAGAAATCCACCACCCCCTGAGGGAAGGTATATTCATGCCCGCGCTCGTAGACATCCTCTGGCTGCAGATTGTTCTGCACCATAAATATCGCCATGTCGCCGACAATTTTGGACGAAGGGGTAACCTTGATAATGTCGCCAAACATGTCGTTAACCTTGCGATACATTTCCTTGCACTCTTCCCAGCGGTCGCCGAGACCAAACCCCTCAACCTGCGGCTTGTAATTGGAGTACTGACCACCGGGGATCTCATGATGGTAGACCTGCGCGGTGCCGCTGCGCAGTTCCGACTCGAAAGGTGCATAGTAGGTGCGAACGGTTTCCCAATAATTGGCCAGTTTCTGCAAGCCGGCCTCATCCAGGAGGGGATCCCGTTCATGTCCGTTCAACGCAGCAAGCAAGGCGTTCATGTTTGGTTGGGCGGTAAGGCCGGAAACCGACGAGAAAGCCGTATCGACGATATCGACTCCCGCCTGAGCTGCCAGCAACAACGTCGCGCCACCGTTGCTGGAGGTATCATGGGTATGCAGGTGAATAGGAATCCCGACTTCCTGCTTCAGAGCACGTACCAGCTTGTCGGCCGCCAACGGTTTGAGCAGACCTGCCATATCTTTAATGGCGAGGATGTGGGCACCCATGGATTCCAGTTCCTTGGCCATGTTCACATAGTACGAAAGCGGATATTTGTCCCGCTTGGGATCCAGGATATCGCCGGTGTAACAAATTGCCGCCTCACAGACGCCACCCGACTTGCGTACCGCGTCCATGGCCACGTGCATCCCTTTGGTCCAGTTCAAGGAATCGAAGACGCGAAACACATCTATGCCGCTGGCCGCAGCTTTGGCTACGAACTCACGTACGACGTTATCGGGATAGTTGCAATAACCGACGGCATTGGAGGCCCGCAGCAGCATCTGGAAAAGAATGTTGGGGATTTTCTCCCGCAACCGATCAAGACGCTCCCAGGGATCCTCGCGCAAAAAGCGCATGGAGACGTCAAAGGATGCCCCTCCCCACATTTCAAGAGAAAAAAGACCGCTGCCGAGATGGCTGGTTGCCGGAGCAATCTTCACCAGGTCATGGGTTCTGAAACGGGTGGCCATCAACGACTGATGGGCATCGCGCATGGTGGTGTCGGAAACCAGCAGCTGCTTCTGCTCCATAACCCACTTGGACAAGCCTTCCGGTCCTTTTTCAAGCAGGATATCGCGTGAGCCTTTGGGGCGCGGCACATCATAGTGGATCTCAGGAATGGCCGGTTCGCGCAAATCCTTGTAGCGAAGCGGTTTTTTAATTCCCGGATAACCGTTAACTACCACATGCCCGATATAGGCCAGCAGTTTGTTGGCGCGGTCGCGCTTCACCGGAATCTGGAAAAGTTCCGGATGCATGTCGATGAAAGACGTATCGCAGGACCCGGCAAGAAAGGTCGGATGATTAATGACATTGTCGAGGAAACCGATGTTGCACTTGACACCGCGAAGGCGGAATTCCTCCAGACTGCGAGCCGTGGTACGAGCTGCTTCGCGCAGGGTCAATCCCCAGCCACTGATCTTGACCAGCAGCGAATCGTAATGGGGAGATATACGCGCCCCGGGGAAAGCGCTACCGGCATCAAGCCGCACACCAAAACCACCCGGGCTGCGGTAGGCTGTAATGGTTCCAAAATCCGGCGAAAAATTTCGCGTCGGATCTTCCGTGGTGACACGTGCCTGAATGGCGAAACCGTTGAGCTGAATATCTTTCTGACTGCGGATACCGATCTCCGGATCGTCCATGCGATAGCCTTCGGCCACACGGATCTGGGCACGCACGAGATTGCGGCCCGTTACCATTTCGGTCACGGTATGTTCGACCTGAATGCGGGTATTAACTTCAATAAAGTAGAAATTACCCTCGCCGTCCATGAGGAATTCAACCGTACCGGCATTGAGATAACCGACATGATTGGCAATGCGCAGGGCATGGTCACACAATTCCTGACGCTTGGCGGCACTGAGATTAGGGGAAGGAGCAATCTCTATGACCTTTTGATGGCGACGCTGAATGGAACAGTCGCGATCATAGAAATGCACGATATTGCCGTACTTGTCACCAAGGATCTGCACCTCGACATGCTTTGGATTCTCGATATATTTTTCAAGAAAAACCGCAGCATTGCCGAAGGCGGCTTTGGCTTCCGACGCAGCCGAACGCAATCCTTCCAACAGCTCCTGGCGATTGCGCGCAATGCGCATGCCGCGACCGCCACCGCCGGCAGCAGCCTTGACCATAATGGGATAACCGCATTTGGCGGCAAACAGCAGCGCTTCCTCTTCGCTGGTCACCGGCTTATCGGTTCCCGGCACGACCGGAACGCCAGCCGCCAAGGCTACCTTACGCGCAGCAATCTTGTCACCCAACTGGCGCTGGATCTCTGCCCCGGGGCCGATAAGAGCGATACCGGCGCGTTCGCAGGCTTCGGCAAATTCAGGATTTTCCGAGAGAAATCCGTAGCCGGGATGGATCGCATCGACATCCTTTTTTTTGGCCAGATCGATAATTTCATCGATTCCCAGATAGGCCTCGATAGGTCCCTTGCCCTTACCTATGCGATAGGATTCATCTGCCTTGTAACGATGCAGGGAAACGCGGTCCTCTTCGGAATAAATGGCGACCGTCTTGATTCCCAATTCGATACAGGCGCGAAAAATGCGAATGGCGATCTCGCCGCGATTGGCCGCCATGATCTTATTAAACTTCTTAACTTCCATAAAAAAACCTCCAGTCACTAGGTATTTGGACCGACCGGGCACTCTACCAAAATCGTAGGCCCAAATCAATATTCTCTTTGTCAAGCAAACAGGATAATAACCAACACCCGAAAAGCTCTCCAACCGGCAACAACACCAACAACAACCCGGTCTGAAAGATATCGTTTAACGGGTAAATGGAGTTAATTCTTTTCCTGTAATCCCAAAAAAGGTTTAACCAGATCCAACGGGAACGGGAAAATCACCGTCGAACTGTTTTCCGTTGCTACTTCGGTCAGGGTTTGCAGATACCGCAACTGTAAAGCGCCCGGTTGCGATGCGATAATTTCAGCGGCATCGGTAAGTTTTTGAGCCGCCTGGTATTCACCTTCGGCATGAATAACTTTAGACCGTCGTTCACGCTCGGCTTCGGCCTGCCGGGCCATGGCGCGTTGCATCTCAACCGGGAGGTCCACATGCTTGATCTCCACGTTAGAGACCTTCACGCCCCAGGGATCGGTCTGGCGATCCAGAATTTCCTGGAGGTGACGGTTGATGCTGTCGCGATGGGCAAGCAATTCATCCAGTTCAGATTGGCCCAAAACACTGCGTAAGGAGGTCTGCGCCAATTGGCTGGTGGCGTAAAGATAGTTTTCCACCTCAATGATCGATTTTTCCGGATGAACAACGCGAAAATAAATGACCGCATTAACCTTGATCGACACATTATCCTTGGTGATTACATCCTGCGGAGGGACATCCATGGCAACAGTACGCAGACTGATTTTCATCAACCTGTCAACCACAGGAATAATGAATCGCAAACCGGGCCCCTTCACCCCACTGAAACGCCCAAGGCGAAACACCACGCCACGCTCGTATTCATATATCACCTTAATGGCACTGGAAATGATTAAAGCCAATAGAACCAGAATGATAACGGGATAAATCATTTGCCAACCTCCTTGTCGGAACCTGACGTTAGGTTTGTGGAACGATCACTGACTTCCTCTTTGACCCGGCGCACTTCAAGACGCATGTCATCCGCCAGGCGCACCACCTCGACAACCTCCCCGGCCGCAACCGGTTCAGCAGAAAAAGCCGTCCAATATTCGCCACGGACAAAAACCTGACCACTGCGATGTACCTCGGTAAGCGCCTCACCGGTCAACCCTGCCATGCCTTCCCGGCCGGATACGAACTTTCGACGTTGCGTTCGCACAACAAAGTAGAGCACAAGCAGACAAAAGCCGGTGGTAACCAATACCGTACTGGCAATAACCGCTCTTGAAAGCTGTAGAAACGGCGCCGAGTCTTCAAACAGCATCAAGGAGCCAAAGGTCATACTGACCATACCGCCGACCGTAAGCATGCCATATGACGTCACTTTGACCTCCAGAACAAACAGCACCAACGCCAATAAAATCAACAGCATACCTACATAGTTGACAGGCAAGGTCTGAAAGGCAAACAAGGCAAGCAATAAAGCAATGGCCCCGACGGCCCCCGGCAACACCACGCCGGGTTGGGAAATTTCAAAGAACACACCGAGCATGCCCAGCATGAGCAACATATAGGCAACATTGGGATCACTGATCGCGTTGAGAATCTTCTGCCGCCAATCCATCGTGGCAACCAGCACCGAGGCATCTCGACAGATCAGCACTTTCTCCTGATTTGCGCGGAAATACTTACGACCGTCAAGCTTTTGCAAAAGATCCGGCACATCTTCTGCTATCAGGTCGATGACCCCATGTTTCAAAGCTTCATCCGCGGAAATCGAAACGCTATCGCGTACCATCTTTTCAGCCCAGTCTTGATTGCGCCCCCTGCGGGCCGCCAGACTGCGGGCGTAAGCGGCGGCATCCTCCACCACCTTACCCATCATCACGTCATCAGAGGCCTTTTGTCCGCCGCCAATGGCTACGGGATGAGCGGCGCCAATATTGGTACCTGGAGCCATTACAGCAAAGTCGGCCGCCAGACTGATAAGCGCCCCCGCCGAGGCTGCGCGGGCCCCGGAAGGCGCTACATAGACCACCACAGGTATATCCGACCCGAGGATGCCCTTAATGATCTGGCGCATGGAAGTATCCAACCCGCCAGGGGTATCTATTTCCACAAGAAAAGCCACCGCATTTTCACGGTTGACGCGAACAAGTTGTTCCGTTACAAATTCAGCAACAACAGGATTAATAGATCCTGATATACGCACAGCGCTGACATAAGAACGATCCTGCACCAGACTGGATGCTTCTCGCTCAATGAGCAGAAATGTTCCAAGAAAGATCAGTAGCAAAACCGCACTAATCCGGAGAGCAGGGACCTTATGAAAACCCAAAGCGTCAAACATTTGAACAACCACCCTTCCTATGCGCCATTTTTTTAACGCTTGGCCTTGCGAAGACCTTTGAGACGTGGTAGCCTCCTACTATACCGTCAATCGAATGACAATCCAACCCTTTTCTGTAGGTGGCACCATGAAAAACATATCACAGATTCTGGTTATTGAAGACGAAGCTGCCAATCGCGAGGCAATCACGCTACTGCTCGAAAGCGCCGGCTATGATGTCACCACGGCTGAAACAGGTGAAAAAGCGCTCGAGATTCTGGCGAAAACCCCCTTTGAAGTTATCCTTACCGACCTTTTCCTCCCCGGCGTCAGCGGTATTGAAATATTAAAACGCGTCAAGGAACAGTGGCCTTTTACCAATGTCATTCTTATTACCGGTAAAGCCTCCGCCGAATCGGCTGTCGAAGCCATGAAAGAAGGTGCCTTTGACTATATTACCAAGCCTTTGCATTTCGAAAAGCTGCAGGTCATCATTGGAAAGGCCCTGGAAAAAAGTCGACTGGTAGCGGAGAACCTCTATTTGCGACAGCAATTGCGAGGCAAATATCGGTTCGACAACATGATCGGCAACAGCCTGGCTATGCAGCATGTGTTTTCCCGCATGGAAAAAATCGTCAACACCGACTCGACAATTCTCATCCTGGGCGAATCCGGAACAGGTAAGGAACTGGTCGCAAAAGCCATTCACTACAATGGCCACCGCAAAGAAAAGCCGTTCGTAGCGATTAATTGCGGAGCGATTCCGGCTGAATTACTGGAGAGTGAACTCTTCGGCCACGTAAGAGGGGCGTTCACAGGCGCCGTCGCCGACAAAATGGGTAAATTTCAGCAAGCGAATCAAGGGACTATTTTCCTGGATGAAATTGGCACCATGCCCTTGCACCTGCAGATGAAACTATTACGGGTACTGCAGGAACAGGAGGTCGAAAAAGTCGGCGCATCCAAAAAAATAAAGCTGGACGTTCGTGTTATTTCGGCCACCAACGTCAACCTCGAGGAAGAGGTCGAACAAGGACGATTTCGTAAAGATCTCTACTATAGATTAAACGTCATTCCCATTCCGTTACCGCCCCTCAGAGAAAGGCGCGAGGATATCGCCCTTTTATCCCGACACTTTCTCCAAAAAGTCTGCAGCGAAATGAAAAGACCGCTTCTTTCCATCACCCCTGCAGCCATGATCTGTCTGGAAAATTATCACTGGCCCGGGAATGTAAGAGAATTGGAAAATGTCATTGAAAGAACCGTGACCCTGACGGAAGGGTCGGCAATCGGCAGGAGCGATCTGCCGACCAATATCAGTGGTTCCTGCCACGAGGATGAAGAGCCCCAGATTTCCTGCCCCCGCCTTACCGAAGCAGGACTGGATATGCCCCAGATTATTTCAGGGATTGAACGCTGCATGATAAAGGCCGCCATGGAACTTAGTGGTGGCGTCAAGGCCCGCGCCGCAGAGTTGTTGAATATCAAGCGCACAACACTGGTTGAAAAAATCAAACGGCTTAGTATTTAAGCAGCAAAAACTTCAGACAATTGTTTAGCTTTGTCTGATTTTGTACCTATTGACAAGTGGGGGGGGGATCATTTGGCTTGGGAAACGATTAACGAATCTTCCGCAACCCCTTTGGATACCAAGGTACTATCCAATCTTATCTACCAATTGAATATTGTCCGCAGACAGGTCGGCGCATATCCTCCGGGACATCAGGTCATCCTCGACGCCGCCGACAGAACCCTCAAGATACTTGCAAACCTAAAACCCACTACCTCACAAATCACCATCGGAATAGCCAGAGACCGACTGATGCTCGGCGCCATGCCATTGGACCCAAAAAATCCGGTCTACCGCGAATACGCGCGAGCCTTATTTTCTCATGGCATTGTGGCTTTGACGATACACCCTGACCTGAGTGCAAAGGAACTATGCAATTTATGTAGACTCATAGCCAGCAAACCTGAAGACATCCTTGCTCAGGGCGGCATTGTCGCGGCGTCTACCGCTGCCAACATCACCCACGCCAAAGTTACCCCGCTCGCCCACAGTCAGTTTCGCACTACGGGTATTTCACCCCTGATGGACGAGGAGCGTGCGACACATCCCGACACGGTGAAACCATGGGATCGTTTCGTAGGCTCCCTGCTTGCGCCCGCGCATAAAACCCAGACTGGCCCCTGGCCTACCGAGATCATAGCAACACCTGAAAAATTGGCCGGCATTTTAAGTGCGGATGAATCTGACTGCTCTGCCAAGGACTCAGGTGAATACGACAAAGCCATCACAACTTTTCTGCGAGATCTGGACCGTGAAAAGCTATCCCACCAACAGCACGATGAGTTACTGGATAAATTCAGGTTATTTATCCACGAACTACAACCCGAATTAAGACAACAATTTTTATCAAGCACCGTTTCCATGCTTGGCATGCACCAAAATCGGGCTGCCTCCGTATTGAGCCAGTTCCCCGGCACCCTTTTGCTGGACACCCTCAACGATCTCAATGCACGGCAAGCCGATATCCCGCCCTTCATCCTGCAGATGCTAAGCCAGTTGAGTTCTACGGGGTCGCCATCGCCAGCCGAGCAGACACCAATGGATCCAGCTGGCCTTGGACCGTACACGGCCGAGCATCTTAAACAGGTATTTGCAGAACACCGAGCCGCTGACTACGTGCCGGAGGATTATCAATCGTTGCTGCGCGGGTTTCCAAACCACAAACCGATACCGGTGTTACCGCCGGAAGTCATCGCAGGGCTCACCGAAAGCATCCATGAACATACCATGGAACGCCGTCTTTGCACGATCATCAGCTTTATGATGCACCATTTTGAGGAACCCCAATATCAAGCGGCTCTAAAAAACCACATTTCTGCTCTTATCCAGCATTTTATCGCCACCGGCGATTTTGCTGCCTTGATCGACCTGCATAAGCAGACAGACGCCCTCACCAACGTATCCAAAAATCTGGCCAAAGACCATCTGCTCGCGAGCTTTGCAAGCTATAGATTTACCCGCGAAATTGTACGGAGCTTGTCTCTGTGGCCACAGGTAAAGCGCCAGGAAATTTTTGAATTGATACTTCAGGTAGGAGCGCCATTTGTGCCGCTGCTATTGGATCAGCTCGGTGAGGAACAGGACCGTTCGATGCGGGCCCGTTATCTGAAATTGCTCGGCGACATGGGCCCCGTCATCCGCCAGGAAGTTTTGAGTCGCCTGCACGATGAACGCTGGCATATGGTTCGCAACCTTATCGTGTTGCTGCGGGGACTGGACGATCCGGATGTCATGGATATCATAGAACCCCTGTTGCAACACCCCCATGAGCGTGTTCGGCAAGAGGCATTGAAAACAGCCTTTTACTTCAAAGATATCCGTGCCGATGCCGCCATCCTCCGAGAATTGGATCACTCCATGGACTTGCCACCTGCATGGGCCATAGGACTGGCGCGGCACTCTTGTGATGCCAGGGTTTTTCAAAAGCTTATCGATTTACTGCTCCAATCCAGCCTCAGCAACGAAAGCTTAACCATACGTCTTGCCGTGGTAACGACCCTGGCAGACATAGGCAATCCAATAGCCGTACACGCATTGGAGCAAACTCTCTTTCGTTTCAGTATTTGCCATCCGCGCCGTCACAAACGCCTGCAGGCGCAAATCCTATCAAGTCTTAAAAACTACCCCGGTGAAGCCACCCGATCCCTTTATCGTCGTCTCGATCGCAGTATGCGACCAGACCTGGCGGAACTTCGTCATACATCCGCGTCTGTCAAACATGGAACCTCATCATGAAGCCTGCACACTTGGCTGAACTTCAGAACACCCTGCGCCATATAGTCACAGCGGTGGCCAATGCCAAGCTGTACAGCTTGCACCACCCGCAGATCAAACGGCTCTGCCAGGATGCTCGCCGTTGCCTTGACAACCTTTTAAATGGACGCGGCGTGGTGTCCCTACTGATCGTGGACGGCGAAATTCTTTTCGATGACTTCCCGGTACCACATGGACTACATACGCAAAAATTCGCGCGACTCATGGAACAACACCGCATTAACCGGATTATCATATCTGCGGAAGTAAAAGACGATGAACTTGGCGAATTGATAGCGTTTTTGGTTGCCCCCGGCCACCATCATCCTAACTGCAACCATCTCAGGTTTGAAACCCTGGAAAGTCAGGACACCCCCCAGGCAAACCTGCCGATCGACACCGACGCGCTGCAGTCAGTCAAGAGTGAAGGCCATAGTCGCCTGGCGGAAATCTTTCAAGGCTTCAGCCGACAAAAAACCATTAAAATGACCGGTCTGGCCGAAATCGTGAGCGGATTTATCAACGCCTTTAATCGCGAAACCCCCTCGCTGCTGGCCCTCATGCCGTTACGATCCATGGATGAATACACGTTTACCCACGGCCTCAATGTATGCCTGCTCAACCTGGCTCAGGCCATGCATCTTGGCATACAAGGCACCTTGTTGCACGATATCGGTATCGCCGCGTTGCTGCATGACATCGGGAAACTTCATATTCCCATGGAGATCCTCGATAAACCGGGCAAATTGGATGAAAAAGAGTGGGCCATCATGAAAAAGCATCCCATCGAGGGAGCGCGCCGACTGCTCGACTGCCCTGGCGTACCGCAACTGGCGGTCGTAACCGCCTTTGAACATCATTTACGTTATGATTTAAGCGGCTATCCCGGCGTATCTGGCCACTGGCACCAACATCTATGCAGCCAAATGACAACCATTGCCGATACCTACGATGCACTGCGAACAAAACGGCCCTACAAGTCACCCAAAACCGCAGAGCAGTGCGCCGCCATTCTTCAGGAATCGGCAGGCCGCGAACTACACCCCCAACTGACTGCAAACTTTCTGCGCCTACTTGAACAAGTTACCAATGCTATCTAAATGACAAACGCCCGCAGCTGCGGGCGTTAGCATGTTTTTGTCATAAAAATAGCTGCAGGTCCAATCACACCCAGCGCAATCAAAGGGTACTACCGTCGCCACAGCCTGCCTTCCGGTCCCCATATCGCAAGATAAAGATGCACCGACAAAAATCCCAGCAGCAGACAGCCTGCCAGAAAATGCGTCTGAACCAGCAGATGCGCCCACCTTTCGATGTTTCCGAAGGCCACCGAACGCAGGGACAGCAACCCTATCCCCGAAACCATCACCAGCGGCAACAACAGCACCATGACCAGCAGGTAGACAACGGACTGCAACGGATTAAATCCCTCACGGGGGTGCGGATGGGGCCGACCAAGAAAAATCCCCGAACTATAATAAAGGGTCTGTCGCGCAATGCCAGCAAACCAACCGCCAGCCGGTCGCGGATAGCGACCGACATAACATGCGGTTACAACATTAAAACCAAGCCAAAGGGTCCATGTCAGCACATGCCACCCCCCTGCGATGCTGTGCCATGCGACCATTGAACCAGGCCCCCCAGCCAGGCCCCAGTGCAACCCAAACCCCGTCATCGACAGAAAAACAACGGTTGCCGCATTGATGACATGCCATCCCCGCAACAGACCTGGACGCGATCTGGATTTGTAAGTCGTTGCCGAAGAATTGCGGGATTTGCGAAGAGAAGACGATGCCAGAAACAGCGTCCCATGCAACACAGGGCCAATGATACCGACAAGCAGTACCATGAAACCGATTCCATCAACCGTTGCGCCATTCCACCGGAGCATACGGTCCGTGCAAACCGGTTCTTTCAAAGATTTTCCAGCCGATCGATCTATGCTATGTCCTGCATGGCATTGCAGACACGCAATCCCGTCATCTGCAACGGGAACATGAGTAGCAGGAAGAACTGCATGGCAGCGTCGGCAATCGCCTTGGCCGCCATGATCCGCCATAACGATAGCGGATGACAACAAACTCATCAATACGCAAAATAGAAACATCATCCGCATGGCGATATAAAATGGAAGCTTTTTTTCGACAGGCACATATAACCGTTTGCGAAAGTCTTACAATATGCGCAAAGCCTCGTCAGAAATGGTAAGGGAGGACAAACCATCCGCGGTAACCACAAAGGTGTTTTCGATCCCCACGGCTCCCTGGCCGGGGAAAACCGCTTTAGGTTCAAAGGCGAAGGTCATATTTTCTTCCAACACCTGATCATGCATACCGCGGGCGATAAAGGGATACTCGTCTATTTCGAGGCCGATACCGTGTCCGATAAACGGCACCCGTGCGCCATCTCCCCCCATAAACTGCCGCTCATAGCCTAGATCCGCGGCAAGCTGGCAACAATCCTGATACAACTTCCCCCACGCAACGCCGGGCCGCGCGGTGCGAATCAGCTGATCCTGAATCAGACACATGGCCTCATAGGCGCGACAAAGTGGTTCGCCAAGGCTGCCGAGCGCGAAGGTGCGGGTCTGGTCAGCCAGGTACCCGGCACAATAACCAACCAGATCCACGGTTACAGGCTCCCCTCTGGCCATGCGTCGCCCGCTGACACCAAAACCTATAGAGGGATGCAGGCCGATTCCGCCCAATGGTGTATTGCGGAAAGCCGGAACGGCACCGTCGGCCCCCACAAGAACCGTACCCATGGCAATTTCGCCATTAAAGGCGCGCATGCGGGCATAACCGGGGTGGCCCTGACGGCGCGCCATACCCTCAAGCTCGATCGCCAGCTCAAGATCGCTGAGTCCCTCGCATGCCACCTCGATGGCGCGCCGCCAACATTGGTCAAGCTGAATGGCGGCCTGGCGCATATGGTTCAACTCCCACACCGATTTAACCGCCCGCAAGGAGCGGATCAGCGGGGTAACATCCACGACATGCGGTTCACCCAGATATTTATGGATCCGCTGGTAGGTGGCCACGGGAAGCACATCCAGCTCTAAACCGAGCCTTTCCGCCCGTGGCAAGCCGCAGTCCATGAGGATTTGGGGCAGTTCCCGAAAACTCCCAAAAGGAACGATATGCGGTAAAAAAGATTCTTTCCGAGCCCGCTGCTCATCCCGGCGCACCAGGTAAACAGGATCACCCTGAACCGGGATGTACAACAGACCGCTTTGCAAGGTACCGGAAAAATAGTACAGATCGGCATTCTGCATCACAACCGCAGCATCAAGACCTGCTGCAGACATCTTTTTTTGCAGATTTCGCCACCGTGATGCGAGTTCCACTGCCGGCACGAAGATCGAACCGGCACCGGTTTCCGGGCAAATCATGCCGTCTCCACCGAAGCAGCATCTTCCAGGTTCAGTTCTTTAATAGCCATCTCACGCAATTTGAATTTTTGTATTTTACCACTTGCGGTCATCGGAAATTCATCGACGAACTTGACGTAACGGGGCACCTTGTAATTGGCGATACTGCCGCGACAGAAATTGATGATGT
This sequence comes from Pelobacter sp. UBA5610, assembly GCA_002424645.1. GTDB lineage: Bacteria > Desulfobacterota > Desulfuromonadia > Desulfuromonadales > Syntrophotaleaceae > Syntrophotalea. The sequence continues at coordinate 21,519 of DIKU01000064.1, forward strand.
CCTCGGCCGTGGCAGAGGTGTTTTCTTTGAGCTTGATAGCTGCCATGACCTGCTCGCCATATTTGGCATCCGGAACACCGTACACCTGCACGTCGGCCACCTTGGGATAAGTATAAAGGAATTCTTCGATTTCCCGGGGATAGATATTTTCTCCACCACGGATAATCATGTTTTTAATGCGGCCGGTGATCTTGCAGTAACCATTTTCGTCCATGACCGCCAGGTCACCCGTATGCAACCAGCCATCCGCATCGATAACCCTGGCAGTTTCATCGGGCATCTTGTAGTAGCCTTTCATCACAAGGTAACCACGCGTGCAGAGCTCGCCTTGCCGGCCGGGGGACAAAGTCTCGCCGGTTTCGATATCAACGATTTTCACCTCGACATCCGGAAGTGCCCGCCCCACGGTGGCAACGCGCAATTCCAGGGGGTCGTCGGTGCGGGTCTGAGTGATGACCGGCGACGATTCGGTCTGTCCGTAGGCAATAGTGATTTCGGTCATGTACATCTCGCGAATAACACGTTTCATGACCTCTGTGGGACAGGGAGAACCGGCCATAATCCCGGTGCGCAGGCTGCTCAGGTCGTATCGGTTGAAATTGGGATGGTCGAGTTCGGCAATAAACATGGTGGGCACACCATGCACTGCGGTACATCGCTCGGATGCAATGGTGCGCAAAACCACCTCGGGATTGAAGATCTCTACAGGCACCATGGCGCTACCATGGGTAACGCACGCGAGCACGCCAAGTACACAGCCAAAACAATGAAAAAACGGTACAGGAATGCACAAACGGTCGTTTTCACTAAAACGCATGCACTCGCCGATATTAAAACCATTGTTGATGATATTGTAATGGGTCAGCATTACCCCCTTGGGAAAACCGGTCGTTCCGGAGGTATACTGCATATTGATAACTTCGTGCTCACCCAGAGTCGCTTTTACCGCAGCCAAACGGTCATCAGCCACCCCCTGCCCCAACGCCTCAATGGCACTCCAACGACGCATTCCGGCAAAATCATGATCGCCTAAAAAGACCACATTTTTGAGAAATGGCAGGCTTTGGGACTGAAGTTCTCCCGGCTTTGCATCGCGCAATTCAGGCACAACACTGTAGAGGGTCTCCACATAATCGGTGTCCTTGAACCCCTGAACCAGAAACAAGGTTGTGGAATCGGACTGTTTCAGAACATATTCCAACTCGACCGCCTTGTAATTGGTGTTAACCGTTACGAGAATAGCGCCAATTTTAGCGGATGCGAACTGCAGAACAACCCATTCAGGGACGTTGGTAGCCCAGATAGCGACATGATCACCCTTGCGGACCCCCATGGCCAGCAACCCTTTGGCCACACGATCACAAACGGCATCAAACTCCCGGTAGGAATATCGCAAATCACGATCCGGATAGACCAAAGCATCATTATCCGGATACCGCCTTGCAATATCCTCCAGTAATTGGCCCATGGTAAAGTGCAGTTGTTTGCTCATATCGCAATATCCTTCCTTATAACCAGCATGACATTTTCTATTGACCAGCCATTTTGTCTTTTATAATAAAACATCGTATCTAATTGGGCACTTGAATACCATAAAGGCCCCAACAGGTCAAACGCTAAAGGACACCCAAGTTATTGTGAATAAAATGAATTTATTTAAAGGAAGGTAAAGAAAAACGCCCCGGCAGGGGCGTTTGGAAAAGCTGATGAAAAGCCAGGGACATGCCCGTTACCACTCAGGAACGACAAGGGAGCGCATGACAAAAGAACGGACAATCGCCATATCCTCAAGAGTCAGTTCAAAAAATTGGAGCCCCATACCGGGAGGAAGGCGTGGGTGACTGGGGCCGTCGGCCTGGTTGATCCACGCTACCCTGCCCTTGCAGTACACAGGTTCACTATGACCGGGGATGATAAAATCAAGGAGCAGTGGCGTTCCGACCGGCAAAGGGTTTTCCGTTTCAATAAAAACCCCGCCAGTGCTGACGTTGATGGAAAAGTGAGTAAGCGCATGTTCTCCCGATGGTTCGCGATATGTAACATGCATTTTCGCTTCGACACGGGGGGCAGCGCGGCGCGGAAGCTTCAGATGTTTTTCAACCGCCCCGAGAAAGTGGTGGCGCCGGGGCGGTTTGAGCAGAATGTCGTCGCACCCGGCACGTTGACAGCGCAATAAATCATCGGGCCGGTTCGGCTGCACCACCAGCACGATGGGGACATGGCATAATTCGCCATGCGCTTTAAATCTTAGACAAAGCTCATCTCCGCACATATCCTGCATCTGGAATCCCATGAAAATGATATCCGGATGATGGGTAATAGCCGTTTCATAAACTTCCTGCGCGCTGTTTGCCAGAAGGATATCGTGGTGTTCCCGGCGGAAAAAGTTTTTTTCAACCTCAAGGATCGTGCTGGCAGCATCAGCCAGCAGAATGGTTGTTTTTACATTCTGTGGCAACATCGCGGTCTCTATCCCCTTTTAAATTAAAATGAACCGGATATGCTATCCCGATCTGAACTCAGCGGAATCGAACCTTGCGTACACCTTCATAGGCGGCGAGGTCATCCACCAGAGAAATGGATTCCATGCCTCCGTATCTGGAAACCACAAAATCGTAACGAACTTCTCCTGCGACCTTATCCTTTTCCACCGCAGTTTCGACCAGGCGCCAGCCACCGGAAACAAGAAAGTCCTCAAGCATTTGACGGATGACAGGATCGATATCACAATAGACCGTCAGGTTGCCATAACGTACCTTGTCCATCCTTTTTTCAACGCGTTTGAGGAACATCAGGGTACCTACAGACATCCCCGTAACCATCACAGCCAGCAGATACAGTCCAGTCCCTGCCGCCATGCCGATACCGGCAGCAACCCACAAACAGGCGGCGGTGGTCAACCCGCGGACAGCGGAACCATCCTTGATAATGGCTCCTGCACCCAGAAACCCGATGCCGGTGACGATCTGGGCAGCCACTCTCCCCGGGTCGATCCGAATGGCGCTGGTGCTGGTCAAGTGGTTATATTTGGATAAGAAGAATTCCGAAACCAGCATCATCAGACAGGCTCCGAGAGCTACCAGCAGGTGCGTTCGGAATCCGGCCGGACGGCCATGAATTTCCCGTTCAAAACCAAGCATCCCCCCGAGCACAGCAGCCAGAACCAGACGTCCCAGAAGGGAAAAATCGTAATGAAGTATGCCTGAAGCAACAAGATCCATATATATACCGGGCTTATCCTGCGCAGTCGGAGGGATCACCCTTCAATTTTTTCAGACCATGCCCCAGTGCCGGCATGACCACCTCCAGGTTCTCTCGCACCCCCTTTGGGCTTCCCGGCAAATTAATAATCATGGACTGGCGACGCACGCCAGCCTTGGCCCGGGACAACATGGCGTGAGGGGTTTTTTGCATACTTGCCACGCGCATGGCCTCGGCCATGCCGGGAATTTCCCAATCGAGTACGCGCGCGGTAGCCTCGGGAGTGACATCCCTTGGACTTAGCCCCGTACCGCCGGTGGTAAGAATAAGGTCAACCTTATCGGTATCCACCCAATCGACCAGAGTTTCGACAATGATATCCGCATCATCAGGAATGACCTTATAATGCGTCACCTTACCCAGCGAGGCAACAATATCACGAATAACCTGGCCACTGAGGTCTTCCCGTTCACCTCGGGAGCCCTTATCCGACAGCGTTAATATACCGATAGTAAAAGCATAGTCGGTCATTCAGGAGTCTCCGTGGCAACCGGAGGAAGCACCAGCACTTCATCGCCGTTTTCAATAGGACCGCCCTTAAGAACCACGGCAAAGATACCTTCTCTGGGCATGACGCAATCACCGGCCTGATAATAAATGGCACAGCGCGTATGACAGACCTTACCAATCTGGGAAACCTCCAGCATCACCTGTTCCCCGATCTGCAACCGCGTACCGATGGGCAGGGTAAACAGTTCAATGCCTTCGGTGGTAAGATTTTCGGCGAAATCCCCCGGTCCGACATCGAGTCCCTTGGCCTGCATGGAGGCAATACTTTCCATGGCCAGCAGACTGACCTGACGGTGCCAGTCACCACCGTGACCATCCCCCTCAAGGCCAAACCCTTCAACCAGAACTCCTTGCCCTACATTTTTTTTGCGACCACCTTTTTCTGGACTGGTGCATACAGCTACGATCTTGCCTTTCATAAATCTTCTCTCCTTTAAACGCACAGTCCACACCCAAGCGGCTATGGATCGCTCCAAATTATCACGTTGCGCCCTGCAACCCCTTATGCGCAACGCACTTCATGATGTTACCTTTTCCTCACACGCTTTTTAAGCTTGGACAGAATACTACAAACCATTCGATTCTCGAACATATAAGGTACACACATTCAGGCAAATAAAATCAACGACGTTTGTCCTTGGCCAACAACATACGCCGCGCATTATTAACAATTACAGGAGAAATTTCACGGCTTTTAACCAGGTTTTTCAAATCCTTCTCCGTTAACACTCCCATAAATCTCAAGGCATTACCGACCGGAGTGCGTGGATGCATGACCAGGGCTAGCTTAATGCTGTAATTTTTGACCCATTCCCGATTAAGAAGGATAAGGCGAATAAGTTCATCGTTGGTCGATTTGTTGCGCGCAATGGCGTAAACCTCGCCTTCGGTAATCCGCGGATTTTTCAATACGGCAGACGAAACCAGCTTATTGGAATCGTTGATCAGTAGCCCTCGCCATTCCTTGTCACCGGTCTGAGCCGCCTTGATCTTTTCCGCCACCCCCATTTGCATGGTCATCTGGTATTTGCTGAGATGCTCGGGACTGTCAAACTCTTCGGCCTCATCAAACTCCTCGGAAGTTTCCGTATTTGAGTCTGCGGAATCGGCTCCATCCCGATTTTCATCGGGCGCTTCCCCCTGAGGTGATGGGGGTACCGATGCCGGTTTTTCTTCCGTATTCCGCTCGGCCATGGCCTTCAGAGCTTGGCGCGGGCCATCCGGCAGCGAAGGATTTGCCATCAACAAGGGATCCAACCCATGACGCGCCGCATACCGTCTGGCCAAAAATGTGAGTAAAGTTGGGTGCAAAGAAGAATCCGCCGCCAGAAGCCGCAGTCTCTCAGCCGGGAAAGACTCAAGAGCCTGCCGGGTCTCCTCGATCAACTCCCTGTCTGCGCCTTGCCGAAAATATACCAACAGGGTCAGCCGCTCGACATCGGTCAGATCCAACTCGCCTCTGACGGCACGCAATTGCGCATCCCGCCCATCATGGCCGGCAACAATGCGGGCTACCCTTGGCGACACTTTCAGGCGCACCGACTGACTGTCAACAGGAGTTTCGGATTCATTCATGGATCGTTATATACCACAGTTCAGTAAAGGGAAAGCCGCCGGCGAACGGCACGCCGGCGGCCATGTTCACTTATAATACAATCTCCGATTATTCCTCACGCTTCAGTTCAGCCAGAAGTTTGGCGGTCAGATGAGCGGGAACATCTTCATAATGGGAAAATTCCATGGTAAACATCCCCCGGTCTGAGGTCATGGAACGAAGGTCCGGAGAATATTTAAGTACTTCGGCCAACGGCACCAGCACGTTTACCTGTTGATTCCCGGCTTTAGGGTCCATCCCCAGCACCTTGCCACGCCGGGAGTTCATGTCACCGATCACATCCCCGACGCAGTCATCCGGAACCGTAATCTCCATTTTCATGATCGGTTCCAGCAACACAGGAGAGGCCATCTCGGCGCCTTTTTTAAACCCCATGGAACCGGCAATTTTAAAAGCCATTTCCGATGAATCAACGGTATGAAAGGAACCGTCAAACAATGTCGCCTTGAAATCCACAGTGGGAAACCCGGCCAATACCCCTGTACTGCAAGCATCAAAGATGCCTTTTTCAACCGCCGGGATATATTGCCGGGGCACCGCACCACCCACTATTTTATCCTCAAACTGGAAACCTTCTCCACGCTTCAGNNGGACTGAATTCCAGCCACACATCAGCATATTGCCCCCGTCCTCCCGACTGTTTTTTATACTTACTCTGCAATTTGGCACTACCGCGCAAGGTTTCACGATACGGTACTTTGGGTTCATTGAGTTCAACCTCGACATTGAACTTGCGCTTGAGCTTTTCTATCGTGACTTCCACATGAACCTGCCCCATCCCTGACAGAATCAATTCGTGGGTTTCCTCATCGCGGACTAGCTGCAAAGTCGGATCTTCCTCGACCAGTCGCTGCAGGGAGGAATGAATTTTATCCTCATCATTCTTACTGCGTGCCTCAAGCGCGAAGGAAATTACCGGTTTCATCGGTGCGGGGAAATCAAGGCGAATGGCGTTCGCACCGTCACACAGGGTGTCGCCGGTAACCGTTTCCTTCAACTTGGCGACCGCCACAACCTCACCCGGCATAGCCGTATCAACCGCTACCTGTTTTTTACCAACCATCTTGAAAAGCTGTCCGATACGCTCCGCACTATCGCGATTGGCATTATAGGTCGTCGAATCAGACTTTAATTGCCCTGAATAAACACGTAACAGATTCAGCTTACCGGTATAAGGATCGCTGATGGTCTTAAATACCAGCGCGGAAAAGGGTGCCTCGGCAATCGGCAGCCGTTCCACCATCTCTTCCGTCTTCGGCTTTATCCCAATAACTGCAGGGCGCTCCCCCGGAGATGGCAGGCACAAATTGATGGCATCGAGCAAAAAAGATACGCCTCGATTGGCAGGGCCGCTGCCGCACAATACCGGGACAATATCTCCGGCCAGAGTCGCAGCCCGCAATCCGGAGCGGATTTCATCCTCAGCCAGATCGTCTTCTTCAAGATACTTTTCCATCAGCACTTCATCGGTTTCAGCTGCTGCTTCCACCAGGGCTATACGCTGAATCTGAGCCTCCTCCAGCAATTCGTCAGGAATTGCTACGGGCTCGACGCCGCCCTCAACCCCATCATTAAACAGATATGCTTGCATGGTGATGAGATCAATCAGCCCCCGAAAGGAGCTTTCCGCGCCAATGGGCACAACCAGAGGTATGGCCCTTATCGACAAGGCTTCACTCATGGAAGCCACAGCGTTATTGAAATTGGCCCGCTCGCGGTCCATTTTACTTACGAACGCAACCGCCGGAAGATGATACTCCCGCCCCCACTCCCATATCTTCTGGGTCTGGGTTTTAACTCCGGAAATAGCGGAGGCCAGTAACACCAGGCTGTCAACCACACGCAGAGAGTTGCGCGTATCGTGTAAAAAGTTTGCGAATCCCGGGGTGTCCAGGATGTTCAACTCATGCTCCTTCCATGGAAGGAAGCAGGAACTGACGTCGATAGAACTGGTCCGCTTGATCTCCTCAGGCTGATGATCCATTAACGAACTGCCGTCATCGACCCGCCCCAGTCGATCTGTCACCCCGCTGCAGAACAGCATGGCCTCGACCAGGGAGGTCTTACCCGCCCCGCCGTGTGCAACAACTCCAAAATTCCTCAACCTTGCCGTGTCGTACTTTCCCATGGTATCTCCCTTCATTTTCCCCTCCGGGGAACGCGCTTGAGGATCACATCTCAGGAAACAACGAACGCTGCGATGCACAAAACGGCATCGCTGCCTATGACATCGTATCGGCAGTCACCTGCCGGATTAAACATGAGGAAAAATCTTTCAGTCATGTGCCCGCTAAGGCGCATTACCCTTTGTTGCGCAAATACAGGATACGTAAACCTTCCAGAGTCAGATCAGGATCTACCTCGTTTATGGTTTGAGTTTCATTGGCAATCAGCGTGGCCAGACCGCCGGTGGCGACGACCAGAGGATCGTCGCGGGTCTCTTTTTTCATTCGTTCGACGATACCGTCGACCAATCCGACATAACCAAAAAAGAGTCCGGACTGAATACTGTTCACGGTATTTTTTGCCACCACGAAAGGAGGCTTACAAACTTCCACACGTGGTAATTTGCTGGCTTTTTCGAACAAGGCATCGGCACTGATCTTAAGCCCGGGGGCTATGGCGCCCCCCTGGTACTGGCCTTTGGCTGTCACGTAATCAAAGGTCGTGGCGGTACCGAAATCGACGACGATCAGGCTGCGCTGCCAACGGGCAAAAGCGGCAACGGCATTGACAATGCGATCCGCTCCCACCTCCCGCGGGTTTTCGTAAAGGATAGGCATGCCGGTCTTGATACCGGGGCCTACCACATAGGGCAGGCGACCGACATATTTACTGCAAAGTGTTTCAATGGCCTGCAAAGTCGGCGGTACGACACTCGAAACAATGACATCTTCAATGCGATCAAAAGAAACATTGGCAAGGCGTAATAATTCGTGCAAAAGCAAGGCATATTCATCACCGGTCCGACCCTTGTCGGTGGTAATCCGCCAATTGTGAGCCAATGTTTGTCCCTCATAAAGCCCTACCACGGTATTGGTATTGCCGACATCGATAACCAGCAGCATAGTTTTCCTTTGAAATGTACGATTTACACCGGCATCCTCATGGGGACACCGATAGAATACTTGTTACAGAGGCCTTACATCGCCAGCCAGGACACGTTCCGAAGAACCGTCGGTCAGTTCCAGCAACAGAGCGCCGTCACCGCCGAGTCCCTTTACGCAGCCAACCACCTTACGGTCCTGGAAATCAACTTCAACCATCCGGCCGGTCAGATCGAAGTACTCCAGCCAGGCGCCCAGTACGGCCTCAAAACCCTGCTTAAGGTAAAGAGCGTAAAGACTGTCCAGATGACGCAGCAGACTGCGGGTGAAATCCCGACGCGATATCGTCTGACCGCATTCCAGCATCATGGAAGTCGCAGGATAACGCAAATCATCGGGGAATTGCCCGGAGTCCATGTTGATATTGACCCCGATCCCCAAAACAAGATAATGAATGCGCTCGGTTTCAGCATCCAACTCGTTTAAAAGGCCGGCAACCTTGCGACCACCCACCAGCACATCGTTGGGCCATTTGACCGTAACCGTAAGATTTCCAATTTCGGATACGGCGCGGGCCACCGCGGCCGCCGACAAGAACGTTAACTGACTGGCATAACGCGGTGCCACCGGCGGTCGCACCAACACCGAAGCATAGACATTGACTCCCGGCGGCGAACACCACTTGCGTCCCAGGCGCCCCTTCCCGGCCGTCTGGCTATCAGCCAGCACCACGGTACCCTCTATGGCTCCGGCTTTGCCCAATTCGTGAGCACGCAGATTGGTCGAGTCGGTCTCGGAACAATATACCACCTCTCGGCCAATGAGCGCGGTATCGAGATCGGCCTTCACCTCTTCAGGCAACAACAGATCAGGCGTCACCTGCAAACGATAGCCTTTTGAGGGCACGGCTTCAATGGCATACCCCAACAGCCTTAACTGTTCGATCTTTTTCCACACGGCGGTTCGAGAAACCCCGAGAGCACGGCTAATCTGGGCCCCGGACACGAATCCGTCACCGGCATTGCGAAACAGAGCAAGTATGGTTGTGCGCGCATCCAGCACAGTCATGGAACCCCGTTATTGAAAAAGCATGGAGATATCAACCGCCGGACTGGAATGGGTCAACGCGCCGACAGAAATAAGGTCAACCCCGGTTTCAGCGATATTACGCACTGTTTCAAGGGTTACACCACCAGATGCCTCGGTAATGGCACGCCCATTCACCAGACTTACTGCCTGGCGCAACGTATCAAGGTCCATGTTGTCCAGCATGATGACGTCCGCGCCAGCCGCCAATGCTTCCTCGACTTCAGTCAAATTGCGTGTTTCCACTTCGATACGCAAGGTATGGGGCGCGGTTTCGCGTGCCCGGGAAACCGCTACGGCAATACCGCCGGCAGCGGCCACATGGTTTTCCTTAATCAGAACACCATCGTAAAGGGAGGTACGATGGTTCCGTCCACCACCGACCCTGACGGCATACTTTTCAAGTACTCGCAGTCCGGGCGTGGTTTTGCGTGTGTCGACAACCGCTGCCCCCGTCCCTTCCAACTCTTTCACAAAAGCAGCCGTATGAGTTGCAACGCCGCTCATCCGCTGCATCAGATTCAGCGCAACACGCTCGCCCTGCAGCAAAATGGATGCCTCACCCTTGATCCATGCAAGGACATCCCCGCGCTGCACATGGCCGCCATCTTCGCGCAATTTTTCAAAGGCCACAGAAGGATCCAATAATGCGAAAACCCGGCGGGCGACATCGATGCCGGCCAGTACAAAGTCTTGCTTGGCAACCAGCTCTGCCCGGGCCATGGTGCCCGGCGCAACAGTCGCCTGTGTGGTTATATCCCCAAGACCGATATCTTCCTGCAGGGCGGTCCGGATAATACGTTCTATTTCAAACATGCATGTCTCCATAAGCGGATTTAAAACAACTTTACATCAGTAACATCACGCTTTTATATATCATGGTCGCAGAAGGCCCCGCAACCCATAAAGCCCCATTTCCATGTTCTTTAGCCTTTACAAACCGGGGGTGTTCAGTTTAACAATGGTCAAAATTTTTGACCCTTTTAAAACAGTCCTTCCATAGCCTTCACAGGAGGAAACACCGTGCGCATGACTCTTCAGCTCGTTGCAACCAGCCTGGCGCTGTTTTTTCTAACCACCGGCTGCGTCAGCCAATCCGTTTTCCAACGTAAATCCGATGAAGCCGATCATTATGCAGCCCTGAGTCGCAATCTGGAACAAGACTATGCCAAGATCCTCGAACAGCAAAAACAAATGGCGCTCCGTTACGACGAAATTGCGCGACAAATGGAAGACGCCCGCGCCTCATCCGCCGCCCTGCGGCAGGACAATCTTCGCGCCAAAGCCGATATCGAGCGTCTGGAAAAAATCCTCGCCGACCGCAGCGACGAGACAGGTACAGCCATGACCGACCTGCGACAGACCATCGACCGACTCGAAGAGGAAAAACGCCAATTGACTGCGCAACTGGAACAGGAACACCTGGCACGACAGGCGCGTATCGCCCAGTTGAAAACAACCTATGATGATCTGGTCGGCAAACTCGAAACCGAAATTAAACGCGGCGATGTCACCATTTCTGAATTACAGGGCCGCCTTACCGTCAACATGGTCGAAAAGATTTTATTCGATTCGGGCAAAGCTGAGATCAAACCTGCCGGCCTGAATATCCTTAAACGCATAGGCACCATCCTCAAAGATACCAGTGACAAAAACATCCGGGTTGAAGGTCATACCGATAACATACCAATCAGTACACGGCTCAAGGACACCTACCCCTCCAACTGGGAGTTATCTTCCGCCCGCGCCGGAAGTGTGGTGCATTTCCTTCAGGAGATCCTGGAAATTCCCGGAGAACGGCTATCCATCTGTGCTTTCGGTCCGTACCAGCCCATCGCCGAGAATGCAACAAGCAGTGGAAGAGCTCAGAATCGACGTATCCAGATTGTTCTGATTCCAATGGAAAAATCGGAATCCAAACCTTGATAATCCGCAAGCACGGTCACACTTGCCGCAACGGGATAATTTTTAAAGCGTCATGAGAAAAAATGGCCGGACAATACATATTGTCCGGCCATTGCGTTAAAACATCACAGCGTTTGAACGACCCCGCATCATAGAGTGTCACCTGCCATCTGGGAAACTTCCCGCAATAGTTGCGCCACAGAAATCTCGTGCTGTGCCATAATACGCAGGCAATCCAGAATCCCGAGATAAAGTGGTGCGGCATGGGGGGTACACAATCCCTCGATAAGACGCGCTTCGTGATCCGTGGCAAACTCGATGCAAAGACGGCACAATTGCGGCCCTCTATCTTCACTGATGTAGGTTTTGAGAATCTCGTTATCGGTTTTCAGAATATCTGCCAGAGCACGCAATATCTCCAGATGACCTTTAAACAAATCGTTTATCTGCGTACATGCTTTTGGGGAAAATGGTATACCATCGCTGATTTGCCGTCGCAGCGGATGTGCCAACTCGCTGAGCGTTTCGGTCACGACCTGCAGATGAGACAGGATACTGTGCAGTTTAATCGCCTTGACCTGATCTTTCCCGTTAACATGGCTCAGCAGATTATCAATCCGGTCTGTAGCAAGGGCGATCTCTTCTTCCACGATCACCTTGTGATGCTCAACTTCGGCCAACATCTGCCGACACTGATGATTAAAAGCGCTTCGCGCCATCTCAACCATAATGGCTAAATTGTCGACCACAGCTCCAAACAGATCAAGCTCGTCTTTTACAGGTTCACTAAAGCCCATACAACCTCTCTCGCTGCCGCCATGAGTTACAAGTACCTCTTATTGCTATAATACCAAAACCTTTCCGACATGCTCTAGAAAGATTGTCTTTCCCCAAATAAATAGTATTTTTTTCTGACAACTGCTCGGACAGATCCTATAAACTAAGAGCAGACTAAATCTTAACGTGTCAAAAACAGGGTTTCAAAGGCCACATAATGCTTCAATAATGGGGTTCCACCACCTTCGGAGATCACCCGAAATACGCTGTCGCAATCAAGCACGCGAGCTCCCGATATCTGCGTCAGAGGGGTATTCGCAAACACCTCCGGGCATAACGGTGCAGAGGGACCGAGCAACACAACTCCCCGTGGTTTTCCCAATGAAGCAAATAAATCGTCCAGAGTACCGGTAATCAGGCTGGTCCCTGTAAGGATAGCCACATCACAGTTGCCAAGCACATTCTTGCCTTCTTGGGGTGTCAGGACTCCGGGGCGGGTTGAATCCAACTCAATAATATCCAATCGACACCCGTTCTGCTGCAATTTCTTCACAAGGGGGCCAAAATAACCAACCATGGCAACATGATCCCTGGAGGTAATGCCCAATGGATCAAGAGCGTTACCGATATAGGCTCCGGGGTTGGGACTCGCGACCAAAGCATTCGCAGTCGCTACGCCAAGTGCTCTCAGCAGAACATCCTCCCCGGCCAGACCGGCCAAAAGTTCTTCGGCAGGTTTGCCGCTTAATGTTCCGGCCGCTTGGAGATGCGTACATCCCCCACCTTTATTGGATGGGGTCCAGGCGAGACCGGAACGGCCGTTGCTAAGTTTAACAGCCGAATAACCCAAGCCGATGCGAACTTCTTCAACTTCAAGATCGGTCGCCTTCGAAACCAGAATATCTAGAAGTTTTCTCTGAATCTTCAAAGTCATACATCCTCCCTGGTTCTAATTGAACTGCTCGGATTCACTCCATGCCCACCATTGCGTAAACGCTTTTCTAATCAACCATCAGTTCAAACCAGCAATCTAAATGTTTTTTTCGACCGGTAAGCCGCGCCATATTGCCTGGCGCAACAAATAGAGATGTTCCTCTATACAGGAATCGTATCTTTGAATTTAAAAAAGTGCCGCTGCAAGCACCATGAGCAAAGTTCATGACTTTGCAGCGGCCAAGGGGGGGTAAGGTGCAACAACGCTTTGCTTCCACCATGCATGCAAAAAGGAAATCATCCGCAACACGGGTATGTGTCAGACACATCGGAAGGTATAGCTTCGTTATGTAGCACCAGATATAACGCAGACTCACATAAATCGACGGTGCTTTCAATATCTTTTTATCGAGGAGAGCCAAAGAAGAAGCCAAAATAAAAAAAACACCCCGGTGGCATGCCGGGGTGCAGACAATGAAAAGTCTTCGTCAAAACTCTTTGGACCAGGCCAGCGTCACGGCAGATCCTCCGAACTCACTGCCGTCCCCCTGATCACGCAACAGTCCGAAATTATGGCTATAACCGATTTCGACCTGGGAGTTCCAAGGGGCTCCGCAGGTTACAGCGGCACCCACCGCCGGAAGGGTGTCCATCTCCCAGTCAAGGTATCCGTTTTTCACACGAGGTCGATCGACCACAGCAAGTTGACCGCGCACATGCAGATAACAGAAAAAAAGCAATTCGTGGCGATATTCCAAATTTGCGATGGCATAGCTGCGACTATAAAATTCGTCGAATATGGCACCCAATACGATGGGACGCGATAAAGCTTCCCACTCTCCTCCGGATGGCTCGCCACCGAGACGAAATGCGCTGAATCGATCGAGGTTTTCACCAATGCCCCCGTACAATGAAGCGATCACACGGTTGCGCTCTTTATCAACCAGAGGCATGGGCAGGGCTGCCAGGGCAAAGAATTTTGCCGCAGACCAGGTACGGTGTTCTTCGCCATCCTGCACACCAAAAACCGGTCCGCCACCCCAGTCGTCCCAGTTGGCCCGGTGCCCATACAACCCATCGAATCCGGCTGCCCAACCCTCATGGGGAAGTTCCATAATGTTGCGCTCCAAGGCATCGGCACGCATACGAATATGAACCCGCCCCTCATAGGTATCGCGCGGTTGTTGAAAGCCATCGCCGGTATCGCTGCCCTCACTGAACAACAACACGCCGGGTTCATAAGTCAGGGCGATCTCCAGAGCATTATCCTGATGTCCGGGAGCCAGCGGTGTGCGCCAGCCAAGCCCGAATCCAAGGTGTGCGCGATGCCACTCCAGCTCTTCCTGATCGATTTGCGCGCCTTCGACAAATTCCTGGCGCGCGACAGGAATCGTCATGTTATCAAAAGTCATGACGAGTTCGGTTTTACCCAACCATGACGGGGTTACATTGTAGCGAACCTCGTTGTAAACACCGACCAATACCGCGCGAAGCCTCTGACGGCCGTTATCTTTGTTACGCCATAAAAAATAAGCCCCAAAGGGTTGAAGTTCATAATCGCTGGGAGCATAAGGCAACCATTGCAGACCGAGATTCAAAGCCGTTACAGAACAACGATCTCGAGATGGGGCGGTGGCAGACTCTCCGAACACCTCCGTGGTATAGCTTTCACCCGCCCTTGGGGTACGGTAATCGGCCGCAATGCAAAAAGTGGCTATCATAAAGGGCAATAAAAGCCCGCACAAGATGCTGCCCGCCCAACAGCGGGCGACACTCCGTAACTTGTTACAATACACGTTATCCTCCTGAAACAAAATTCCATCACCCAGAAAAACAAATATCATGTGAACAGCATAGAAAACTTATCGAAAAC
The DNA here is from genome assembly GCA_002424645.1 of Pelobacter sp. UBA5610. GTDB lineage: Bacteria > Desulfobacterota > Desulfuromonadia > Desulfuromonadales > Syntrophotaleaceae > Syntrophotalea. The sequence goes on from DIKU01000064.1 coordinate 36,526, forward strand.
GAATCGCAATGAGACGCGGATAAAATCCCTGAAGCTATCGGGAAATTAGACCTCCCAGGCCAATAGCGATATGGACCCCAATGACGTTTAATGCCAACCATTCCCTTTTTCAGATCCCCGAACGGGATCTCTTATATTCACAATAGGGGTAGTTCCTACCCCAACCCGACATCAAGACTCATCATGACGACAAAACCAAGCATGGCGCATAAGGTAGCGAAATCACCGTGTTCGCCTTGTTGGGTCTCCGGCACCACCTCCTCGATGACCACAAAAATCATGGCTCCGGCAGCAAACGCCAATGCATAAGGCAATATAGGACGAGCGACCAGTACGGCAGCAGCTCCAACCACACCGGCGATGACTTCGACAAAACCGGAAAGCTGCCCATACCAGAAGCTTTTCAAGGGTGACAAGCCATCTCTTCTCAAGGGCATCGATACGGCTACGCCCTCGGGGAAATTCTGCAACCCGATACCCAAAGCCAGGGCTAGCGCGGCGGTCATGCTGGAGGAATCCAATCCGGCACCGACGGCGCCGAAAGCTACCCCTACGGCAAGACCTTCGGGAATATTATGCAATGTTACCGCCAAGACGAAAAGAGTACTGCGGGGCCAGCTGGTTTCGATCCCTTCAGCCTTGCTGCGAGGCAAACCGCGATGCAAATGCGGCAACAGCATATCCAGACCTCGCAGAAAAAATCCACCGAGCAAAAACCCTATAGCCGGCGGCACCCAGGCGGGCAAGCCCTGCCCCTCGGACATTTCGATGGCGGGCGCGAGCAAGGACCAATAACTGGCGGCAATCATGACCCCGGCGGCAAATCCGAGCATGCCATCGAGGGTCTTGCGGCTAGGCTGACGTGCCAGAAAAACGGCGCCAGCTCCGAGCGAAGTCACCCCCCAGGTAAAACAAGTGGCCAACAAAGCTTGTACAATGGGGTGCATGTTCCCCAAAACGTCCAGCATATCTACCTCCCTCTCGCAACAGCAGCGCAGCTTGACTTTACCTTCTCCCGCTTCTATAGTTGGGTTCCATCCGGCCATGGTCCTTTACAGAAAATAGCGATCGTTTTTCCATGCTTTACTGGATATGGGATCGCTCCCTTACTAGACAAACATCACCCTACCCGGAGTTTCCGGATAGTCACCAACTGGGCTCTATGAAAGATCTTTTTATAGCCGACACGCACCTTCTTGATCCTGACGACAACCGTTACCGCCAATTGTTGGAACTGCTAGAGCAGCAGTGCGGGCAATTGCGCAGCCTGATCATGCTTGGCGATATTTTCGAGTTTTGGCTCGGGTACCGCCACACCGTGTTTGCAGCCTACCTCCCTTTACTCAATACCCTGCGCCGCTTGCAGGCGGCAGGAACCGAACTGATTTTTGTCGAAGGCAATCACGATTTTCATCTTGGGCCCTATTTCAGCGAAACGCTGAACTGCCGTATTTTACCCGACGGCGGCGCGCTGGAACGCGATGGCCGAAAAATATTTATTGCCCACGGCGACCTTGTCAATCCTCGGGATACGGGTTACCGATTGCTGCGGCGCTTTTTACGCCATCCCTGGACGCGTCGTCTGATGCTCCTGGTGCCGCCGGACATAGCCTGGCGTGTGGCGCGCTGGGCCGGCGCTAAAAGCTCTCTTAAAAACGGCGGCCGCGACCGCCACCGACTGCCCCGCGAAGACCTGTTCAACTATGCACGGCGTTACTTTTCCGAAGGTTACGACACGGTAATCACCGGACACTTCCACGTGCCTTTAGAACACAGCGAAAACGGCAATACCCTGATCGCGCTTGGGGGATGGAACACCGGACCTTCTTACGCCATTTTGGAGGACAATGTATTCACCCTTTATCCTTCCTGAGTAACGGATTGACTACCTCTGACCCTCAATTTTTTAAAGACCATGTCCCGTAGTGTCATCCCGGCCAAAGCTTCGCGCCTCGCACTGTCAACAATATCCTCCACCTCAACAACAATATCCCTTCCAGGCATACGAAAATTGCGGGGCTGGGTTGAACCATCCTCCCGAAGGGCCTGCAAAACGGCGTTTACTTCAATCCCTTCCGGAGCCCTGCCAGGGTGATATACATATCCGTCCTGATCGGGTTCCTGAACCTTCGCCAACAATCCAAGCCTGACCAGATCGTTCAAAACTGAACGCACCAGCCGCGGAGGCAACCGCAGTTCCGTGCATAGTCGGGCGTGATTCCAGGCGGGGCTGTTGGCGTAAAAGGATTCCGCACAGAGCAGCAACACGGTCATGGCAACCCGCTCACGGCTGGCGAAATTAACCGTTTCCTCACCATATTCCTCGCGAATAATGGTGGCATTTTGCATGGCATAAGTCAGCTCAAGCCCAAGCAAAACAATCATCCATGAGACGTATAACCACACGATGAGGATAGGCAGCGCAGCCATGGTGCCGTAGATAGCATTGTAGCGGGATACACCGATCTGAAAATTAACATAGGTCCACTGTGCCAGTTGCCACAAAGTACCGCCAAAAATACCGCCAACCAGAGCCGGTGCCAATTTCACCCGCGTATTGGGCATGAACAGATACATGAAAGTAAAGGCCGCCCATACGGCCAGATACGGGAGAATGTTGAACAGCAACAACACGGCCTCGCCGACAAATGCCGTCTCCAGTAATTTTTGTACCAACGACTGGCTACGCAGAGAGGTGGTCAGCGAAAGTGCCGCGACCATAAGCAAGGGACTGAGCAGTACGACGGAAAAATAATCGGAAAAACGCCGGATCATGGTCCGGGTTTCCCTGACCCCCCATATATGGTTAAAACTCTTTTCGATATTAGACAGCAGCATAAGAACCGTAATGATCAGAATGGCAAGACCTACGGTACCGAGTCGGCGAAAATTGGTGTTTTCAATATACGAAAGGATGGCCCCGATCACCTCCTCGGAGCCATGGGTGAAAACCTTGAAAAGAAGGGGTTCAAGCACATTCTGACCGCCGAACCCTTTGATGAGGGAAAACATGAGGGCCAACAAAGGAACAATGGACAATAATGTGGCGTAGGTCAGGGCTGAAGCCCGCAACATGCAACCGTCGGAGAAAAAACCGCGAACGACAATGGCTGCAATTTGCAATTGACGCATCAAAAAAAACCGCCGCCGAGTCAGTTTATGGGCATCCAGATGCCATAAGTCATGCCGCAAAAAAATGCGAAGTTTGTCCCATAACCTGTTTGCCACTCCGGCCTCCTCCCCTGCATGAACAAACCACGCAGATTTCCCGCTGCATTACAGTATATGCGCCTGGATTTTGTAGCATCCCGGCAAATCACTCCGTGACATGAAGAATAATGTCGGACACGAATTGCCGCCCATCCTGGTCTTCTGCACCACTTTCCCGCAAATAAAGGCCATTGATCGTTGCCAGTGCGGTGTTCAACCGATCGAGGTCGATAATCATATCCCCCGAAAGGGCCGTCAGTTCCCGACAATTTTCAGGACAGAAATCTACCTCGGCATCCCCGTCGTTACGCGACAATATAGGTAATCCGTGGGTACGGCAGATCATGGGGCGTGCCTGGTAAATAAGACAGACATGATCTTCCAGCAGCGGACAAGGCCCATCGTGGACAGCATTTTTCGCCCGCTGACGTAGCGTAAGCCGCTTCGATGCGGGAAGACTCTTGATGGCCTCCGCCACCGCGGCGGCCTCAACAGCAAAAAGACTAAGATGCAGGCAACAGGCATCACAGCCCTTGCGACAGGCAAGATGTCCCTTCAAGCGTTCGCCGATGGTATCGCAGAGGAGATCTACACGCTTAACCAGTTCCTGATAATTGCGCATGCTGTTGGTTTTGTCATTTGTCATTTGCTTACTCTTCATTTGTCCTTTACAACTTGCGGCGTGCAGCATAGCTTCTTTGCCGATAGTGGTCAACTCGCACAGAATATCACCCCATCGCACCACGAATCCCGTCAATGGCGTACTGCACCGCTAAAAATGCGAGAATCAACCCCAGGACCCGGGTGACCACGGCCATTCCAAGGCGTCCCAAAGCGTGTTCCAGCAATTCTGCCTGCCAAAGAAACAGGAGGGTGACGGAAAAAACGACAAGTGTTCCCAACAGCAGAACCAGGTAATCGTAAGGCCCGGAGGCCCTGCCGGCAAACAGCAACGCGGTGGCGATAGCACCCGGGCCAGCCAGCAAAGGCACGGCCAAGGGGGTAATGGAAACATCTTTTTTAGATTCGGCAAGCCGTTCTTCACGAGGGCTAATTTCAGTACCCGTGATGCGTCCGTAAAGCATTTCCATGGCGATAACAAACAACAGCACACCACCACAAATCTGCACCGCCTCGGTTTGAATACCGAAGTATCCCAATAGCCACGGACCGACCAGGATAAAAAAGCAAATGACCAGACATGCCACCAGGCAGCCGCGCAACGCCATGGACCGGCGTTCGGCTCGGCTATTGCCTGGCGTGATAGCCAGCAATACTGGTGCCCCGGCCACCGGATCCACCAATATGATCATCTGAAAGATAAATGTTGCCAACATTTCGAGGCTGCCATGCATGAGCACCCCTTTCGTAGAAACATAAGAACATTATCCCGACCAAAGATGCCATCCGGCCACGTCTATGATTTGCAGGTACTCAGCTTCCGGATGAAATTTTCAGGGGACGAAGCTGTCGATCACTTAACCATACCACCCTTAAATGACTCCAACTCTTCAAAAGGCAGTCCGAGTTGCCTAGCCAGTTCAGCAGGATGTTCAGGATCACCGACCAACACCACGTTCTGCACCTGCGGTCGCAGATGACGGCGAGCGGCAGCCAACACATCTTCTGCGGTAACGGCCGCCAGCCTTTCACGATAACGGACCAGATAGTCATCAGGGTATCCGTAAAAAGCAAGACGCATCGTCTGGCTGACAATCTCATGGGAATCATCAAAAGCAAAGACAAAGGAATTGATGAGGCTATCCTTGGCCAGGGTTAGCTCTTCCTCGGTGACCGGTTCCCGAATCAGATTTTCCATTTCCTTACGCATCAGACCGACAACCTCGGCCACCGTAGCATTTTTGGTTTCGGCCCCGGCGACAAACAGTCCCGGCAGTCGTCGACCAACCTGAAAATACGAATAGACCGAGTAAGCCAGTCCCCGTCTGGTGCGTATTTCCTGCATCAAGCGGGAATTGAAACTCCCGCTCCCCAGGATAAAATCAAGCACCCGCAACGCATAAAGATCGGGATCGCTCTTCTCAATTCCCCTTTGCCCCATCAGCACAGTTGTCTGGGGGATATTTTTGCGGACCAGTGACAGCGAAGGAAGTTGTTCACGAGGCAAAGATTCAAGCTCGGGGGATGGTTGGTACACCACATTCCAGCCTTCAAAAAGATGAACCAGCAGGTTTTCCAGAGTTTTGCGGTCAATATCTCCGGAAACCGCCAACCAGAGGTTATCCGGCCTGATGAAACGGCGATGAAAGGCTTCAATGTCTTCCTGTTCAATAGCTTCAACGGACTTCAACGTGGGCAACGCCCCCAAAGCGTGCCCCTGATAAAGCGTTGAAACCAGAGTCTTTTGCGCAACAACCGATGAACTGTCAGATTCTCGCCGAATCCCTTCGAGCATGCGCCGGCGCGCCAATTCGACGCGCTGTGGAGCAAAAAGCGGGCGTCGCATCATGTCCGTGAACAATCCCACACCCTCATCAAGATCGGCAGTTTGCAAAGACAGATTCAAGACCGTTGCATAACTTTCACTTTCTACACTCAGATCTGCGGCGATGCGTTCAAGAGTCGCCTCGACTTCATCGGCACTCCTGTCCCCGGCGCCGGCACCACGTACGGCGCTGCCATGCAGCTGAGCCAATCCGCTTTTGCCAGGCGGGTCGTTAAGACTGCCCGCATCAAACATAGCACTTATAGTTACCAGCGGGAGTTCATGGTCTTCGCGTAAGAACACCTGAACACCGTTGGCAAGTTGAAACCTCACGACCTTCGGCAGATCAAAGCTCAAGGGTGCGAAATGCAACGTGTCAGGATGTTCCATACGATGCGACGGAGTGCAACCGGCCAACAGAATCAGACCGACCAGAGTGATCATCCAACCTTTCATCATGGCTGCTGTCCTTTCGCCTCGAGAATCGCCACGGTGCGATTCTCACTGGAGAAATATTTACGCGCCACAGCCATGACATCTTCTGCCGTTACCGAAGCGACCTGACGATCATACTCGGATAAATAGCGCCAATCTCCTGCAACCGTTTGAAAATAGGTCAACATACCTGCAAGGCCACTATTACTTTTCAAAGAACGCAACTGGTCAACCCGCAATCGGTTACGAACCCGCTCCAGGTCCGCAGCGCTGACCGGTTCCCGGGACAAGCGATCGAGTTCCTGATAAAGTGCCTGCTCAACCTCTTCCACGGTATGGGGATGGCGTGGCACCAGCTCGCATATAAACAAGTTGGGGTAACGCGAACCGGGTGCACCGTAAGTCGACACCTCGGCGGCCAGCTGTTTTTCGACCACCAGTGTCTGGTAGAGGCGCGAGGTGCGCCCCTGGCCAAGCAATTGATCGACAACATCAAACACATAGTCATCGCGACTGGGAATAGTTGGTTTGTGAAAAGCCACCAGCAGCTTCGGCTGCGCGTCAAATAAAACTTTGACACGCCGTTCTCCTTTTTGGGGAGGTTCCCTGGTTGCCACACCGGGCACGGGAGTTCCGGAGGAAAGATGTCCGAAATACCGTTCAACCACGGCCACGGCTTCGTCGAACTCAACCGCCCCCACCAGAGCAATGACCGTATTGACCGGGGCGTAATATCTGTGCATGAAGTCACGGGCCTGACGGGGGCTAAGGTTACTGATATCGGAAGGCCAACCGATGATGGGGTGGCGATAAGGGTGTACGGTAAAGGCGGTAGCCAGCAATTGTTCATAAAGCAACCCGTCGGGATTACTGTCGTAAGAGCGGCGGCGCTCTTCCAAAACCACATCCCGTTCGGTATAAAATTCACGAAGTACGGCATGAGCCATGCGGTCGGATTCCACAGTAGCCCACAATTCAAGTTTGTTCGATGGTAAGGAAACGATATAACTGGTCAGGTCTTTGCTGGTGAACGCATTGTAACCAACCCCACCATGACGGGCGTAAATGTTTGACGCTTCGTCCGAAACAACAAAACCTCTGTGCTTTTGCTGCAAATCCCGCAAACGATCTTCCAGGACGGCCAACTCTTTCGGGTCGACGTTGGGGCGACGTCGCAGATTGTCCAGAGCGTCCCCGGTCTCTTCGATCGCTGCAAGCAACGGTTTTTCCGCCGCATAATTGCGAGTACCAAGGATTTCGGTGCCCTTGAACCGCAAGTGCTCAAGAAAATGGGCCAACCCGCGATCACCATTGGTTTCATCGACGGAACCCACACCAACGGTGAGATAGGCGCTAAAGGTTGGCGCATTATGTCGTTCCACCACCAGCAATCGCAAGCCATTGGGAAAGACATGCTCCTGCACTTTTTCGGCTAAGGGTTGCGCATGGCAGATCGAAGCCCACAGACTAAACAAAAAAAAGGCGGCCAACCGCCGCCATCCTTTGGAGGATATCACGATAATCGTCCCTTCATGTTCAAATCTCTATAGGTGTCCACCGGATTTTCCGGATGGACACGCGTTAAGACGGTTGTGATATCGAGTATATACCCAAGCCCCGGGGAGAAGGCAAGACTCATGATCCCGAACGTGGATCGACAATCAGGTGCTGGCGATCATCAAACAATCGATTTGTATGTTCAGGGACCGGAATCAGGGTGTGAGCAATCACTTCGGATAAGCTGTCAACCATAAATACGTTCATTTCAGTGCGAATATGCTCGTCAAGCTCCTGCAGATTTTCGCGGTTGCGCTCAGGCAGCAATACCGTAGTCACACCGGCCCGCCGTGCGGCCAGAACCTTTTCTTTAACGCCGCCTATTGGCAATATTCTTCCAGTCAGGGTCAATTCGCCAGTCATAGCGACGTTGCGCCGAGCCGGTCGACCGGTCAGCAAGGAGATAAGAGCCGTAGCAATGGTCACGCCGGCCGAAGGTCCATCCTTTGGAATGGCGCCGGACGGAACATGGATATGAATATCGACGGTTTCAAAGATTCCGGCATCGATCCCAAATTCAGCATGATGAGCCCGCACATAGGAGAGCGCCGTTTTCGCCGATTCCTGCATGACACTGCCGAGACTGCCGGTCAAGGTCAGCTGCTTATTCCCGGCCATGACCGAAACCTCGATAAAAATGATATCCCCGCCCGATTCCGTCCATGCCAAACCGGTCACGACCCCGACGCGGTCTTCCTCGGATGCAACATCGGAAAAATACTTGCGCGGACCGAGCATTTTTTCAACCTCTTCGGAATTAATGATGGCCGGGGCGACCCTCCCCTTCGCGACTTCTTTGGCAACCTTGCGGCAAATCGATGCAATTTGCCGATCGATACCGCGTACTCCAGCCTCCCGCGTATAATCCTTGATTATTTTAAGAACCGCATTTTCTTCAAAAGGCACAGGGTGGTTCTCAAGACCATTTTCCGATATTTGTTTCGGTATCAAATATTTGAAAACGATCTGCAATTTTTCTTCATCACTGTAACCGGGCAGGCGCAATACCTCCATGCGATCACGCAAGGGTGGCGGGATCGTATCCATGATGTTGGCTGTTGTAATAAACATAACGTGTGACAGATCAAACGGCACATCGAGATAGTGATCGGTAAAGCTGTCATTTTGCTCAGGATCGAGAACTTCCAACAACGCTGCGGCCGGATCACCGCGAAAATCCTGGCCAATTTTGTCTACTTCGTCGAGCATGAAAACCGGATTATTGTTTCCGCAGCGGCAAATCTCCTGAATGATGCGTCCGGGCAGTGCACCGATATAAGTACGTCGATGCCCACGAATCTCCGCCTCGTCTTTCATGCCCCCAAGGGAAATACGAATGAATTTGCGCCCCAGAGACCGGGCGATGGAACGTCCCAGGGATGTTTTGCCTACTCCCGGCGGACCCACGAGACAAAGAATGGGGCCTTTCAGGGAGGCTTTGAGAGTGTGAACAGCCAAAAACTCAAGGATGCGCTCCTTCACTTCGACCAGGTCGTGATGATCCTCATCCAAGGTTTGCTGAGCGCGCTCGATATCGAGAATATCGGAGGTACCGCGCCGCCACGGCATGTTACATAAATATTCAACATAAGTGCGGGCCACCGTGTATTCCGGTGACGAGGGATTGATACGCTCCAGTCGGGCCAATTCTTTTTCAGCCACAGAGCGTACACCCTCCGGCATATCGCCACTTTCGACAACCAAGCGAAATTGCCTGATTTCTTCCTGCTGGGGATCGTCTTCCCCCAGTTGGTGTTGAATTTGTTTGAGCTGTTCACGCAACAGGTGTTCTTTCTGGCTGCGTACATTGGAACGTGAACGATCGGCATTGCCCTGCCCCTTGATCTGCATTTTTTGAATTTCGGACGTCAGAAAAAGATAAACTTCCTTGAGACGCTCCAGGGGATCAAGGGTTTCCAGCAGGCGCTGCTGATCCTTGACTTCCATATTCAGATAAACGGCCAACACGTCAGCAAGTTTGCCGGATTCATCTATGCGACCAATGGAATGATTGATATCGTCCGGCAACGGCTGCCCAAGCGAATGGGCGACCCGCAGCAAGGCAACGATACTCTGCATCATGGCCTGCGCAACGGCATTCCGGTTTTCACGGGCTGGAATCAGACTCACTGAGGCCATGACAAAAGGGGTAACCTGCCTGGTATTTATCAGGCGAACGCGGTCAAGCCCTTCGAGCATTATTTTGCAGCCCCCTTCCGGAAAACGTAAAACCTGGGTGATACGGCAGATCGTCCCGACTCGTGCAAATTGTTCGCGCCCGGTAATCGGATCAACCGCCAGGACAGTAAGGATGGCTATAAGTCGATCACCTCGCAATGACTCTTCGACAAGCCCCATATGCTCTTTACCGATAAATAAAGGAAAAGCCATATGGGGAAAAATAACCTGTTCATGCAATGGATACACAGGAACTTCCGGCGGAATAATATCCAGAGGCTGTCCGGTCATGGGTATCTCCCTTCGCCTCATGCTTATCCGGAAATCCAAACGGGATAAAGAGACGGTGTTATCAGAAAAAGATTTTATGCGACATGAAGTGGCTAAGAGAGCCGCGCACATGCAGAAAAACGTCAAAATCCCAAAATGGGCCGCATGCTGCCATTTAATGATAACAATCGTTAATGGACTGTCAAGAGAGAGAAATGCATATCATTTCGAGGACTTGGAGAGAGGAGGTAAAACGGTTACTACTGCAGAAAAGAGAGGTAATCAGTAGCGTCGGTGAATGGCGGATTTCGCCAACTCGGCAAGTGCCTGCCGTGCCGGAGAGTCCGGAAAGGCAGCCAGTCTTTCGCTGGCCCGGCTTACGTAAAAACCTGCCTGCCGTTGGGTGTAGGCAATGCCGTCGTAGCGGATGATAAGGTTTTGGACAAAACCAAGATCATCGGCATGCAAATCATCTTTGGCAAAAATAGCGGACAACTTCTGCCGCTCGTCCTCCGAACAGCAACGCAACGCATAGATAAGGGGCAGAGTCATTTTCCCTTCGGCCAGGTCGCGGCCGATCAACTTGCCGGATTCCTCCTGGTCGGCAACATAATCCAGGGCATCATCGACCAATTGAAATGCAACCCCAAGGTCCATGCCAAAAGCCGCCAGATCTTCTTCACGGTCACTTGGCAACTGGCCGAGGATGGCACCACAACGACAGGTTGCGGAAAACAGAGCCGCGGTCTTGCTGCGAACAACAGACAAGTAACGCTCTTCATCCAGAGACAAGTCACCACTGTTCATAAGTTGGACAACCTCTCCCTGCGCCATAAGCGAGGTGGTCCCGGCCAACGCTTTCATAATACGACGATCACAAAAATCGACCATCATTTCAAAGCAGCGCGCAAACAGGTAGTCTCCCACCAGTACGGCGACTTCATTTCCCCAGGCGACATTTGCAGAAACCTGCCCCCTGCGTAATGGTGCCCCATCGACCACATCATCATGGAGCAAGGTGGCGGTATGGATGAATTCGATAACGCTGGCGAGAGTATACCGATACTCCCCACCGTACCCACTCAGGCGGGCACACAAGAGCAACAGCACCGGCCGGATGCGCTTACCTCCACTCGCCAGGATATGGTCGCTCATCTGGCGGATCAACGGCACATCTGAAGTCAGGTATTGGCGAAAACAGTCTTCAATGTGGTCCAGATCTTCCCTGAGCAGTTTCTGAGCAAGCTGCATGCAATTCCCGTATCCCAAGAAGGTAAAATGAGGCTTATCCTAAAAAATTCGTATGATTCTTGTCAAAGCATTTTTCCCCATGGCAACAGGCAGAAACAAAACCGTAAATCACGCTATTGCTATCATGGATGACCACCCCGACTTATACTGGCAGCTCATAATAGCGACTGTCTGACCAATGTGATTATAGGGGACGAGAAAGGACGAAGTGATCCTGTTTGCAGCCATGAACATTCAAGAAAAACAGGCAAGATCGACAGCCTTGCACGTTTTCTGTGAATTGGGAGATAGCCCTATGCAACAATTATTCGGAAAAAACAGTTCCTTTTCCGTAACGTCGATTATGCTCCTTTTGTTCTTGGACAAGCTTTTCCATCTCATCATGCCCTAAAACAGCATTTTCCACAAAAAATTGTCCGAGCTTCTTCTGTTGCGAGCGCTGGTAAAACAGCATGGTTTGCAGTTGTCGCGGGGTAATAAAATCAAGCCCGACAGCTTTTTCACCAAAGCGGCGCCCGGCCCCTCGAACGCTCAGGATATGATGAATGTCCCGGGCCTGCAGCCATCCCCACCGCTGGGCGATATCTCCAAGATTGGGCCTTTGTCGCCGTTGCCAGAAAAGGGCATCCATCAACAGCCGGTAATCGATATATTTACGATAATAAAGATACAACCCGATCTGCAGGCTACGTCGTGGGAGATAGCAGGTTTCGCTGGCCGCACCGGTGAATGGTCGTCGCGGCGCTGAGGCATGATCCGCAGGTGAAGAGGTTGGAGCTACCGGCCCTGAAGAAGCACGGGCAGGAGTCCATAATCCACTTTCGCGTAATTTAAAAAAATCGCAGACAACCTCATAAGAAGACAGCAACCTCTGGAACTGTTCGGTCTGAGTTTGCTGCGCACCCGAATCATCCTGGCCATATAAATCAGGATGAGTCTCTTTGACCTTACGGCGGTAGGCGGATTTGGCGCCATTGGGTTGCAAGTAGGAAAGAAAATCCAAGGACAACTGAACCTCGTTTCCAAACAAGAAACGACAGGCCTCGAAAAGATCGCTTTCAGTTATCCGTGCTATCAAAACCGGCTCCCCTGAAAGTGCCCACAATTGCCATCTTTATCCACCACAAAATTACACGCCATGAAGATATTTAACAATCTAAAACTCAAAAGTAACATTCGTTCTGCCATTTAACCTTTTGAATTTATTTTGTCAATACGTTTCCAGCCTTTAAGTGTAAGACGCTATTTACAGACCATAGCCATGCATGCAAACGAATTTATGAGTCAATTTCATTTATAAAATGGCATCATACAACCCGCCGGTCAGTGCTGCAACGCCAAAGAACTTCCTTTGATCAAAAAAAGCTCAACCCCGTTTGCTCGCAAAAGCCATCTGAATTATCTTTAAGTCAAGTCAGAGTCTTGACAGCAAAAACCACCGGTTTGAATGTATTTTGACAACCAAACCGGCAAACCTGCCAGAACCCGATAAACAAGGGTTATAATAATCAAAGTATATACCATAAACGTCAATTCCATGAAGGCACAAACAACCGCTAAAATCCCGCATTTCAAAATATGCCTAAAACTAGCACTGTTATTCAAATGAACAATTTTGCATTTACGAACCGCCAATGGCCTTTTTACCTAAACTAATTATCCAGACATTTGAAATCATTCAATTTTTAAAAAACAAAAACACTCTTGGTCTTTTTTCATTATTTTTCTAACCTTAATTTGTGAATTATTTTTTTATCATATAGTTTCCTCTGGCGTCTATCATGCATTTTGTGTATAAAAAAAGTCGCATATGCAGCCGATATGACTGCAAAGCAACAGAAAGTACCCACAAATGACCAAAGCACAAATCACAACACTGTTTTATTTTCGAGCTATACATTCGGAGCTCGGATCTATCCTGAAACAAACCGATACCAAACAGGCATAGATCCAAAACACAGCGCGCCATGCTTTACCGAACACCCTTTTAACCCGAGTTTTCAGTTTGAAAAATCATTCAATCCGGCCGCTATGTTCGTACCTAATAAGGCCAATAAAGGGAGGGGCAACTCGTGAAGGATCTGAAAATCCCAACAAAGATTTTTTTGCTCAGTGGCAGCATCATCTTGATTTTCACCCTTGTTGCATCGTGGCTGTACATCCATTTTCGCAGCAACATCATGGAAGCGCGCCGCAACGAAATTCAGCATGTGGTCGAATCCGCATGGGGACAAGTTGAACACTACGCCCGCATGGCCAAAACTGGCCAGATGAGCACCGAGGAAGCCCAGAACCAAGCCAAGGCCATCGTTCAAGACCTGCGCTTCGCCAACGACAACTATTTCTGGATCAACGACATGCAGCCCAGCATGATCCTCCACCCCCTTGACTCTCAACTGAATGGCAAATCCCTGGCCACCATGGAAGATTCCAACGGCATGCGCATGTTCGTTAAAATGGCCGAACTGTGCCGGAAGGATGGTGAGGGATTTCTGGAATATGCATGGCACAAGGAAGGCTCGACAAAACCTGTAGGCAAAATTTCCTTTGTTAAAATGGTACCGGAATGGAACTGGATCATCGGGGCTGGTCTCTACCTTGATGATATCCACCAGGTTCTGGCCAAACTTTTCTATACCACCTTTGGCATCTTGCTGATCGTCATCGTTTCATCCATGACGCTGGTATATTTCGTTACCCGCGCCATATCCAGACCGCTCAACGAATCCGCCGAAATCATGGAAAAAATTGGCAAAGGCGACTTCAGCCTGCGTCTTGAACTTGATCGAAAAGACGAAATCGGCCGCATGGCTAATGCCCTTAACGAGTGTATCGATAACGTGCGGGAAATGTTTTTAAACATCCGCACCATGGGTGTGCAGATCGCGGTTAACACCCTGAAGGTTTCCAGTCAGGTCGACATATCCGCCCGCAACTCCATCGAGCAGGGACTGCTGGCACAGGATATTTTTGCCAGCAGCCAGGAGACCACGGCCGCCCATGGAGAAATCTCCAACAACACTCAAAAAATTTGCGCGTCAACCTCCAACAACTTGGAAACCGCGCAGAGTTCCTTCCAGGAACTGATGGAAACCAATGCCAGCATCAACAGCATGACGGAAAAAATTGCCGGGTACACCATTACCATCGGCAAAATGGATACAGAATCCCAAGACATTAAAAAGATCGTGTCTCTGATCAAATCGATCGCAACACAGACCTCCTTGCTGTCACTCAATGCTGCCATCGAAGCCGCCAGAGCCGGCCAGGCCGGCAAGGGTTTCGCAATTGTTGCTGATGAGGTCAAGGCCCTGGCTGAACAGGTCAATGCCGCCAGCGAGGACATTGCCGGCAAGATCAACAATATGCTGTCTCACATCGAAACCTGCATCAGCGAGACGGAGGATATCAGCAACGTCGCCAAAGATACCCAGACAGCGGTAAGCAAATCATGCGAAAGCTTTAAAACCATGATTTCTGACCTTGAAAAGAGCGACGATCAACTGCAGAGCATCACCGCATCGGTTGAAGAACTCTCGGCGGCCAACAACGAGGTACACGGCAAGGTCGACAATATCAACCAGATCAGTCGCGAAGTCTCCGATACCATGGAAGAGGCGAAAGATTCGACCGAAAGTCTTTACCAGATCACAGAAAACCTGCAGCGCATGAACGCCCGCTTCAAAACCGGCATTGGCTACGGTGAACATTGCGTCAACGAGGTCCGCAAAGCCCGCAGCAAAATACGCAAAAGCATGGAAAAGATGCTCGAACGCGGCATCGATATTTTTGACCGGAATTATCAACCGATCCCCGGGACCAACCCGCAAAAATTTCAGACCGTCTACGTCGACGCCTTTGCCAGAGAGCTGCAACCGATCTACGACAAACTGGTAAGTGACCTCAAAGGCGGCGTTTTTGCTCTGTGTGTCGACGTCAACGGTTACGGTGCCACCCACAACAGCTTCTGCTCACAACCGTTAACCGGAGATCCTGAATACGACGCCATCCATAGCCGCGACCAGCGTATCTTCGACGACCCCAGCAGCCTGTCAGCCGCGACCAATACCGACCCCGTTTTGCTGCATACCTACAAACGGGATGATGGTTCGATTCTGAGTGAATTTGCCATGCCGATATATGTCAACGGTAAACACTGGGGTGCCTTGCGTCTCGGTTGCGATCCCGAGGTGGTTATGGATATGACCTACACTGCCTGAAACATCCAGCATTAAATTAAAAGCCCCAACCCGAACAACCGGTTGGGGCTTTTTTTATTCACCAAGGGAATCCAGACGCACCTCACATGGCAGCAATGGTCGTGGCAACAAGCGCTCCGGCAGGTGAACCAGCGTGGTTCCGGACGGTGACTCCAACTCATCATAGAGCTTTTGACTCATTTCCCCGCAGGATTTAGATAGATGGACGGGCAGGTAAAAGGCAGGCCGTAATTTCTGTAATAAAAGATTCATATCGAGGGTGCACAAATGACGGGAACGGCGGGCTTTCTCCACATGATCCGCCAGGAAAGCGCACTCCCCTACCAGCAGAGTAACCCCTTGCAGCAGATCGACAACCGTTGCCGCATTCTTTTCGGAATAACCAAGATCCGTCATATAGCCAATAGATGACGGCACCAAACGCTTGCGGATGACCTCATACAATCTGCGCGTATCCGCAACCTCCTGCGAATGCTCCTTCTTGCCATGGCTGCGCATAACCGGCAAAGCCTCTTCACCCAACAGCCTCTTGTGAAATTGGCGCTTCAACTGTTTAATCCATGGCCCGCCTGCCAGCCCCGCGGCAGCAAGCCGGCCGGAATCCAGACAAAATGTCGGTTGTTCGGTAATCCGATACAGCAGCACAGGAATATGGTGATCGACCTGTTGTGCCTCCACGCTCACCCATCGATTACTGAAAACAATCCGGTCGATGCGACCAACCTTGCCATCAGGCTGCCTTCTAAAGCGTTGCGGCCCCGGGAACAACCACCTCTGAATGTGTCTGGGGAAAATTTCATGTACGCGAAAGGTGCACCAGAAGCTCTCGTTGAGATTCCAATCATAGGCGCAAAGCTTATGTTCTATTTTTTCGGCCAGACCGGGAGGTCCAAAAACATCCAAAATCCGAGGCGAGACCAAGACATGCCGAACCAGAGTATCAAATCCCATGAAGTGATCCATGTGGGCGTGCGTAACAAACAGTGCGGCAACAGACTTCAATGTCCTCTTCGCCATATGATGCAACTGACCGCAATCAAACAACAAGGCGCGCCCCCACGGACGCACCCTCACCCACAACACCGGATCATCCAACAGACCGGCAAAAAAGGTTGGTTCCATATACCTGAAAGGAATGCGCAACGTCATGGCATGTTCTCCGGCACACACAGAAAATATCTTCTGTTAACTGTACCAGACAACCAAGGCCTAAACTTTGGAGAGAGGGGTCATCCTGGAAAAATCGATGAGCAAAGCCGTGGGGATGAACGTATCCGCTTCGTTGAGGGGAGCGCCGAACAGCGCCGATGTGAAGGCGCCGAACAGCGCCATTTCCTGCTCGAAAAGTTTCTGGAACTCCCCCCGAATCTGCGGCATGGCAAGGGGGTCCACTCCTGTAAAATTCAAACTGCAGTATAATTCGGAAAAGCGCGTGCCGGACAGATCGATATTGGGCAGACCATGCTGGCGGCAAACCAGCGGCCGCCATGCATAGACCAGGCAGGAGCCATCTTCACCGAGCAAGGGACACGGTGTCTGATCTTCCTCTGGCATTTCCGTCCAGACATGGTCCGGCATGGAATTAAGCATATAGGGATGTGCAAAGCCTGGCCACTGTTGCTGTAGCTGACGCAGCCTGTCTTCTGCCTTAACGAGTACCTGCCGTCGATCGACCTCCGGCAACTGCGAAAACCCTATCTGAAGCAGATAGGCATCGATCAAGGTGATATCGAACAGACCTCGACAACAGGAGCAACACCCCTTATCGCAACGTATCAGTTCACCCGCCTTGACCTTGCAACGGGCGAACCACGCATCGACCGTTTCCAATACGCTCTTGTACTGCAGAGCTATGTCATCCAGCCTGGCAGACATCAGGCTTTCGCGCGTCGAACCAAGGGCTGAAACGCTCCGGTATCCGGCGAGTAGCTCAGTAACTCACCTTTTACCAGATCAAAATACCAACCGTGCAGAAACAATTGCCCTTTTTCGGCCTTTTCTCGCAACCAGGGAAAAGTAAGCAAATTATCCAGCGACAGAAGGATCGCCGCCTGTTCGCAAGCGCGTTGCTTCACCTCTGCCGGCTTACCGGAAAGCCGATCCTCAACTTCTTGCTTTGCCGCGGAAACCATTCCCACCCAATGGCCGATAAATTCACTCTGGCCGGCGCCTTCATTTTTCATCAGATAGGCAATCCCGCCGCACTGGGAATGTCCAAGGACAATGACATGCTGCACCTGTAAGCCGCAAACGGCGTACTCCAGGGCCGCACTGATACCGTGATGGCCTGCATCCGGCTCATACGGGGGAACCAGGTTGCCGACATTGCGCACCACAAACAACTCACCCGGGGCGCTGTCGGTAAGGATGGCCGGATCTACCCGGGAATCGCAGCAACCGATAACCAGAGTATTCGGATTCTGCCCTCCCTTGAGCTCATCGAAGAGTTCGTTGTCACCACGAAAATAGACTTTTTGAAAACGTCTGAAACCGGTTATCAGCCGTGCAATATCTTCCATCGACCTTCTCAGTTAAATCGGGTTAAAAAACAAACAAAAACCATCAACAACGCACCATATTGCCACGAACAGCTTGTTTGAGAAAAGTATTTTTATAAAGAAAAACCCTCCCGGCAAAGAATCCTGAAGGTTGCATGGCATAATTATATGCTGAAACGGTTGATTTCTGCCACGTTTACCTGACCGGGGAACAGTTTAATGCCAAGTGTTATCGCAGTCAAAAATCTAAAAAAGGCCTTCGGTGCCTTCAAGGCCGTGGACGGCATATCCTTTACTGTACAAAAAGCCGAATGTTTCGGCCTGCTTGGACCGAACGGCGCCGGAAAGACAAGCACCATTCGCATGTTGTACGGGTATAGTCCGATAAGCGACGGCGAATTGTACCTCTTTGACCAACGTATAAGGAGTGAATGGAGGGCGGTTAAAAATCGCATAGGCATCTGTCAACAGGAAGACAACCTTGACCCCGACCTCAGTGTGCGCGACAACCTGCTGACCTATGCACGCTATTTCAATCTTACGGCAGCAGACGCCCGCGCAACCACCGACCGCCTGCTGGATTTCTTTGCCCTGGATAATCGCGCCAAAACCACTATCAGGGAATTGTCAGGCGGTATGAAACGTAGGCTGGTGCTGGCGCGGTCCCTGATTAACAACCCCGACCTGTTGATCCTGGATGAACCAACCACCGGTCTCGACCCCCAGTCCCGGCACCAGGTCTGGGAACGTCTGGAGGAGTTGAAAAACGGCGGGCTGACCATCCTTCTCACCACCCACTACATGGAGGAAGCAGCACGTTTGTGCGACCGGTTGGTCATCATGAATCAAGGTCGGATTCTGGTCGAGGGGCAGCCACAGGAACTGATCCGGCAATATGTTGGCCGTGAAATCATCGAAATCGCCCCATTCGACCCGGAGTTGCTCACATGCCTGCAGAACCGGGGACTCTACTTCGAAACTTTCGGCCAGCGCCTGGTTATCCATAATCAGGCCGATGTCGGGCTTTTTGCGGCATTGAGCGAAGTTTTCGGCGGACGCCGCTGCACCTTGAGACCGGCAACCCTGGAGGATGTGTTTCTTCACCTGACCGGAAGGGAGCTACGCGAATGATGCGGAATTTCTCCATCAGCGTTCGCTGGATGCGCGTCTGGCAGCGCAACTTCAGCGTCTATCGGCATACCTGGAAAATCAGTTTCCTGCCACCGCTACTGGAGCCGTTGTTTTATCTGGCCGCTTTCGGCATCGGTCTGAGCAGCCTGGTGAGTAATTTTTCCTACCGTGGCCAGGAAATCGCCTACCTGCCCTTCATCGCCCCGGCTCTGCTGGCCATCACCATCATGTACAACGCTTTTTTTGAAACCAGTTACGCCTCTTTCGTACGCATGTACTACCAGAAAACCTTCGATGCCATGCTGGCCACCCCACTGACCCTCGAAGAGGTCATCACCGGAGAAATCGCCTGGGCCGCCACCAAATCGGCCATCGCTGCGGTATTGATGCAGATCGTCATCAGCCTGTGCGGACTGATCCATTACCCGGAGGGCCTCTTTATCCTGCCTTTAGCTGCCCTGGGGGGATTGGCCTTTGCTGCCATCGGCATGGTTTTCACAGGTCTGGTACCGAACATCGAAACCTTCAACCTCCCGATCTTTCTCTTTATCACCCCCATGTTTCTGTTCAGCGGCACCTTCTTCCCCCTGCAAAACCTGCCCACATGGGCCCAATGGCTGGCGCAGATTTTCCCCCTGACCCATCTAACCATACTGGTTCGTGCCTGCGCATTGGGCAGGCTCGAACTACCCCTGTTAGGGAGCCTTGCTTACCTGGTGGTGTTTTTCCTGATCACATACCCTCTCGCCTTACGCGGCATGCGCAAACGTCTGATCAAATAAGACCCCCTTCGAGCAGTAAGGCAGACTCATGCCATAACACACCTTAGTCGGTAAAAACCAAACCATCAAAGTCTTCATCCGCGCCGCTGATCAACTGGTCGTAGCCCGACCGTGTAAGTTTGATCATTTCCCCCAGAGTAATCATTTTAAACGGATCGAAGTCGTAACTGCTGAGGTTTCTTGTGACATGATAAAAGGATATGGATTTTTCGGGTTTGATACCCATATCGAGCAACTGTTGACAGGCCTGCTTAATCATATCTATTTTGCCATACAGGTCCTCTTTGTTGACCACCGACCAGACTCCGAGATAGATCGGGCTTTCAAGATTCTTGACATCCCCTTTGAACTCTCCCCGGATCAGCTGATCCCTTTGACGCTTTAAATAGGGAACAAAATCAAGATGTTCCGCAAGACGCCGATCTGCCGCGTAAAAATTGCCGGTTTCGGGATCCAGGGTAAAAATGATCGTTTTCTGGATAGCTTGTCCGTAACTTTTAAAGTAAATACCTTTATATTCTTCAAAGTTGAAAGACTGCAAAAGAAAGCTTTCATTTTGTTTGATTCGATTAAGCATCCCCAGCAACCAATATCGGATAATTTCATGATCTACCCGACATTTCTCAACTTCTTCTTTTAATTGCCTAAAAGTAGTGTTGCCATAACGATATGATAATACCTGCCTGTAAATATCGCGAACATTATTATAAGCGCTAAACAGCTGTATTAAATCATAACTGAAAATTTCCATTTGCCTCAACTGCCAGATCAAGGAGGCTACTTCGGTCCTGCTGCTGTTACCATCTAGGTCAATTTTCTCGGTAGACTTCATGAACTCAATAAAGCGCGTTTCAAGCAGCCCTAACTGATCTGTTTTTTTCTTGGTGCTGATATTCAACGTAATGGTCCAGCGGGTAAACTTGTACTGGCGGCTTTCAATTTTGATATTACCCGCCCCGAACGTTGAAAAGATCTGACGGGTTCCGATCCCCTCCCCGGCTTTTTCCTGTTTGGTCGTGTGCCCAACGAAAATCGGCAAGTTTTGAGTGTCGACCTGTAGCCGATCGGGACTGATCCCTACCCCGTTGTCCTGAATAATAAGAACGACCTTGCCTTCCTTGCGGGTAAGCATAATCTGGATAAGGCCTTCCCTGCCGGCTTCTTCAATCGCGTCAATCGAATTGGAAGCCAGGTTGATAAGCGCCCTGCTGTAATCCATGTAACTGCCGATAACCGGGGGAATATCCGCACTCAGAATCAATCGTATCTGGCAAGGGACATGCGCTGCTTCAACAAAAGGGATAACCCTGTTGGTCAAAATCTCCTTAATATTGACCTCATGGGAAGCTTTGATTTTGTCTTCATACATGCTAAGGGTATTAAGCAAGGCCGTATTTTCTCTATTTATATCTTCGATAATTTGATTAAAATTATCAACGGACATAATAGACACCATATCTGATAATACTTTGAGTGACTTTTTGGCGTCATGACGAACTTTGCTTAATTCTTCAAGAACCGTTACGTCTTTGGTTTTCAATGAAAAGCTTTTATCCAAAACTGCTTTAGCTGTTGCAGACATTAGATAAAACCGCATTTTCTGATAAACCGTTGACTCTTCAAGATTAAAGCCATTACTATAAAAGAACTCTATAGTGCTTACGAGCTTTTCCCATACAAATAAATATATATAGGAACCTTCGTTGACATCTTGAGCGAGTTTTCTTATAAATGCCGACCCTATCCCTTTTCCTCGACCAAACGGGCTTGTAACCTGCTTATATACTTGAAATTTAGTTTTTTCAGGGTTTGAATAAACGAGTATATATCCAAGAAACTCGCCCTCCTCATCCCAAACATAACTATGGTCGTAATCGACATCGAGAGTTTTATCTTTGATAAAAGGTGATGGAATCAGAATGGAATCGATATTTAAAAAAGGAATTTTATTTATCTTTTTTTGATCTTCGCTTGTAAGACATCGGATATATGTAAAATCATTTGTAAAACCATCCATAGCTATTCCACCTTGCCTTTCGTTAATTTCTTAACGGCGCTGCATAGATTCAAAAGCGTCATGTAACGCGACGCGTATTCAACGAGTCGAAAATATCCGCAAAAAACAAACGGACCTCTTCCTGAATGCGAAGAGATCCGTATTTCATCACTTTACCCAATCCGGCAGGGAGTTGTCGAATCCCGACTCACTGTATCCCGGCAACCTTTTCCATCATGTCCAGAGTTATGGACTTGGGACGTTCCAGCGGAAAGCCCAGCGCCCTGTCCCAGGTGATGTTTGCCAATACGCCGATCGCCCTGCCGACGGCAAACAGTACGGTGTAATAGTCATACTGGGTAATCCCGTAGTGCCACTGAATAACACCGGACTGGGCATCGACATTAGGCCAGGGGTTGCGGGCCTTGCCGTGGGCTTGCAGAACTTTGGGCGCTACCTTGTAGATCATTTTGACCAACTTATACAGCTCATCATCCGGAAGATTTTTTTCACAAAACTCCATCTGAGCGGTAAAACGCGGATCGGTGCGACGCAAAACAGCGTGACCGTAACCAGGGATAACCTGGCCGCTGTTCAGCGTGTCCCACAAGTAGCGTTCCAATTCCTCTTCGGTGGGAAGCTTGCCGCCGAGTTTTTCCATTTTCCCTTGTATCCAGCGTAAAACTTCCTGGTTGGCCAATCCATGCAACGGACCGGACAAACCGTTCACACCGGCCGAAAGGCTGTAGTAAGCATCAGCCAGAGCCGATGCGACCAGACGCGTGGTATGCGCCGATACGTTACCCGATTCATGATCGGAATGCAGGATAAAATACATGCGTGCCACATCATCGTAGGGCGCGGCGATCCCCATCATATGCGCAAAGTCGGCCCCGAAATCAAGGTTTGGGTCCGAAGGGATCGGCGTATCGCCTTTATACTTCAAGCGATAAATGAACGCCGCAACAGCGGGCAATTTGGCGAGCAGATTGCACGAATCTTCGTACATAGGGTCCCAGAAATCACCCTTACCCATGCCCTCGTTATAACGTGTGGCAAAAATCGATTCGCGCTGCATAACCACGATAGCTGCAGACAACATCGCCATGGGATGCAGATCCCGCGGCATGGCGCGCAACGCATCGAAAACATATTGTGGAACCTGCCTGCGAGACTGAAAATCGTGAACAACCTCCAGAGTCTGCTCAAGAGTCGGAACTTCTCCCGTGAGCAAAAAGTACCAGAAGCCTTCAACATACGGATATTCCGAACCGGGCACTTTGGGTAATGCGTCAAAGGTTTCCCGTATAGTCTTGCCGCGAAACCTGACCCCCTCTTCCGGATCGAGATACGAAATATCGGTAACCAGACATTTCACCCCTCGTACGCCGCCGATGGCCTGGGCAATGGATACCTGGTCGAGGTTAACCTGCCCGTAATCTTTGAGTAAGCGAGTAATGCGCGGGCGTTGCTCCTCAATTTTTCTGAACAGCGCTTTTTTTAATTGGGACATCATCAACTCCTTCAACGGCATCAGCCTGTCGGAAAAGGACAGCCATATTCTGGACAACTCGCGTTAGGTTGCGTTACCGACTGGCTTATATGTGATTGCACTCAATTTTGATTTTAAAACAGATCTCCCCATTTCGCCACCTGTCAGATCAATTTATATTATGCTCAATATCTTGTAAATACAGTAAAAATCACCGATGCAGGATTTTCCCTTGCAATCTGCAATCGTCATGGTTAAACTGCATAAAATTTGTGCAAATGAAAATAAAATCACTCCATATAAAACATAATATTCTGCTTGCGCCCATGGCCGGCATCACGGACTTGTCCTGCCGTTTGCTTATGAGGCCGTTTGGCATAGGTCTGGCGTTTACGGAAATGGTCAGTGCCAATGGGTTGGTCCTGGGTGGCGATGCAACCAAAGGCCTGCTTGCGTCCGAACCCGCGGATCGCCCTCTTGGCATTCAGTTGTTTGGCGAAAACCCGGTAACGCTCGCAGAAGCATGCAGACAGGTCGAGACACAGGGTGAGCTCATCGACCTGAACATCGGCTGTCCGGTGAAAAAAGTTGTTCGCAGTGGCGCCGGTAGCGCCCTTATGCAGACACCGAAACGGGTTGCCCAAATCCTTGCGGCCATGCGACGTGCAACGACCTTGCCCCTGACGGTAAAAATCCGTTCCGGATGGGATTCGTCCAGCATCAATTTTCTGGAAATCGCCCACATCGCAGAGCAGGAAGGCGTGGACGCCATCACCCTGCATCCTCGCACCCGCAGCCAGGGTTTTTCCGGGAAAGCCGACTGGAGCCACATCGGCGAATTGAAACGTCGCGCTACCATCCCGGTTATCGGCAGCGGCGATATCTTTGACGCCGAAGACGCTCAACGCATGTTAAAGGAAACGGGGTGCGATGCCGTCATGATCGGACGTGGCTGCTACGGCAATCCATGGCTCGCCAAAAACATCCTGGCTTTGCAACAAGGGGCATCAGCGTTGACACCCTCCGTTGATGATCGCCGAGAGGTAGCACTGCGCCACATAGCCATATTCCTTCGCTATAACAGCGAACGCAAAACTGTTCTCGATATGCGTAAACACTTGTGCTGGTATGCAAAAGGCCTGGCAGGGGCGGCCCAGTTTCGGGTTCACATCAACCAGGCCAGCTCCATTGACGAGATGCGCAGCCTGATACTGCATTTTTTTCAACATGCCGCCATGGCGACAACTGAGGATCCATGAACAACGGTGAGCAGAAGGACCGGACTCTCTATATGAGGGTACTGGAGAATATGGAAGAAGCTGTGATTGCCATCGATGATTCCGAGCTCATCGTTTTGTTCAATCCCGCTGCGCAGATTTGTACCGGCTATTCCGAACGACAAGCCCTGAAACGCTCATTAGGCGATCTGTTCGGCTCAAGCGGCGAACTCCTGCGTCTGGTTCGCGCCGCCCTGCAGTCGGGCCGATCGATCACCAGCCATGAGGACATACTCCTTCATCGACCCCTGGCCGACCCTCTTCCGGTTGGATTATCCGCTTCGCCTCTTTTCACCAGAAATGGCGAACAGGAAGGTGCCGTCGTTATTTTACGCGACCACTCCCAGATACGTGAACTGGAGGAGACTGTCCGCCAGGCCGATCGTCTGGCGATGCTGGGGACACTTGCAGCCGGCCTGGCCCACGAAATAAAAAATCCCCTGGGTGGCATCAAAGGCGCGGCACAACTTCTGAATCTTGAGTTGCCGCCAGAGAATCCCCTACGGGAATACACCCGCGTCATGACCAGGGAAGTCAACAGGGTCAACGATCTGATAGAGGAACTGCTCGACCTTACCCGTCCGCGCCCGACCCAACTCAGCGAAGTCAACCTGTCGCGCATTCTTGCCGACCAGGTTTTGCTGCAAAAGCAAAGTCATCCGGACAAGAAGATCAACTATCAAATGCAGCTTGACCCAAGTATTCCGCCCATCAAAGGTGATGATACCCTGCTCTCCCGATTGTTCCTCAACCTGCTGAAAAATGCTGCGGAAGCCGTTGATTACGACGGAAACATCACCATAACATCGCGCATTGCCGGTCAATACCTGTTCAACAAGCCCGGTGAACGGCCTGTACCGATGGTCACGGTGGAAATTCAGGACAACGGTCCGGGCATTCCACCGGACGAGCTTGATCGCATTTTCACCCCATTTTTCACCACCAAAACCAAGGGGTGCGGATTAGGCTTGGCCATATGCCAGAAAATCATCAACGAACACCAGGGTTCACTACGCGTCGCCACCCAGTTGGAGCAAGGCACCACCTTCACGGTATCCTTGCCACTGAAACGAGGCTGAGCGTTTCACAACCTGCTCCACGATCACTAACCACCCTGCCGCCACTGTCAGCGGTACGACAACCATAAGTCCGGGAAAATAGCATGTCCATACAACGAATTCTGGTAGCAGACGATGAGGAAAGTATCCGCTGGGTACTGCGCAAGGCACTGACCAAACAGGGCTTTACTGTCGATCTGGCCTCCGACGGAGGTGACGCGAAAACCATGTTCAAGCGTCGCCATTACGACCTGGCCATCCTCGACATCAAAATGCCCGATGTTTCCGGCCTGGAACTGCTGCGCTATTTTCAGGAACAGCGGCCCGAAATGCTCGTCATTATCATCACGGCCGAATCGTCCATGAAAAATGCCGTCGAAGCCATGAAGCTCGGGGCATACGACTATCTCACCAAACCTTTTGACCTCGATGCCCTCGAAGCCATCATCGTCAAAGCGCAAAAAGCCGCTGTCGCTGCCGAGGAGGTCCATCGCCTCAAAACCGAACTCAAGGAACAATACCCCCTGGATCGCGCCATCATTGGCAAGAGCAAGCCAATGCAGGAAATTTACAAAATCCTCGGCAGAGTGGCGCCAACCGATGTCACTGTTCTGATTACCGGGGAAAGCGGTACCGGCAAGGAACTGGTAGCACGGGCTATCCACTATAACAGTCCCAGGGTAGGCAAGGACTTTTTGGCCCTGAACTGTGCCGCCATCCCCAGCGAACTCCTGGAAAGTGAACTCTTCGGTCACGAAAAAGGTGCTTTCACCGGCGCCACAGACCGTAAAATCGGTAAATTCGAACAGGCCAGCGGCGGTACGCTTTTCCTCGATGAAATCGGGGATATGCCGCTGGAATTGCAAGCCAAACTCCTGCGCGTGCTGCAAGAACGTGAAATAACCCGCACCGGCGGCAGCACTTCCATCTCGGTCGATGTTCGTATCGTCGCGGCCACCAATCAGAACCTTCGCGAAAAAGTGGCGGCGCGGGAGTTTCGTGAGGATTTGTTCTACCGACTCAACGTTGTGCCTATCGCCATTCCGCCCTTGCGGGAGCGCCGCGATGATATCCCGGCACTGGTTGAATACTTCCTGGATGCAGCACGCAAAGACCTCAATGTCGGCATACAGGGTTGCACCAAGGAAGCCATAGCGCACCTTAAACGGCACGACTGGCCCGGCAATGTTCGCGAACTTGAAAACACCCTCAAACGCGCCGCGCTGCTTTCATCGGACCAATTGCTGACACCCGGTGATTTCCCGGGATTGGCTCCTGAGACGACCCGTAAAGAAACGGACGAATCCCTTGAAGCCCTGATTTCCAACAAATTGCTGGCCACCTTTGCCCCCATGGACGTCAATGAACTCAACAATCTTTACCAGATGGTCCTGCACCAGATGGAAAGGCCTCTGATTTCCATCATCCTCGACAAAACCCGGGGAAACCAGGTACGTGCAGCCGAGATTCTTGGCATTAACCGCAATACACTGCGCAAAAAAATTCAACTGCTGGATATCGACTTAAAGGAATTGTAGCCCCCATCCGGCATAAATCCGCACCAACAAAAAAGGCTCCGGAATAATTTCCGGAGCCTTTTTACATAACAAACCATCGATCAATAGGGATCTTCGCGACGGGCCTGATTTTCAAAGCGGGTAAATTGACCAAGGAAAGTCAAATGCACCGTACCGATCGGACCGTTACGCTGTTTGCCAATGATGATTTCAGCATCCTTATCGTGCCCTTTTTCGCAAGTGCGCTCTTTACTGCGACAATCGTCACAATAAACGGCTTCACGATAAATAAACATGATAACGTCGGCATCCTGCTCAATCGCACCGGATTCACGAAGGTCAGCCATGATGGGACGCTTGTCGGTACGATTCTCCAAAGAGCGGTTCAGCTGGGAGAGCGCCAAAACCGGTACATTGATCTCTTTGGCAAGGGCTTTCAACGATCGGGAGATTTCGGAAATCTCCTGCTGTCTGCTTTCAGGATTATGCCCTTGCATCAACTGCAGGTAATCGACAACAACCATGCCGAGGTTATGTTCGGCCTTAAGCCGTCGCGCCTTGGCGCGTAGTTCCATAACCGTGATAGCCGGGGTATCATCGATAAAAATAGGTGCTTCGGAGAGCTTGCTGGCTCCCTCGATGAGCTTTGGCCAGTCCGACTCTACCAGGTTGCCGGTTCTCAGGCGTCCTGCGTCAACCCGGGCCAGGGAGCAAAGTAAACGCTGAACAAGCGATTCCTTACTCATCTCCAGGGAAAAGACAACCGTGGGAACGGGCTTAGCGGCGCGAACAGCAGCATTTTCAACAAGATTCAATACAAACGCCGTCTTGCCCATAGAAGGACGTCCAGCCACGATAATCAAATCGGAAGGCTGCATCCCGGCGGTCATTTCATCCAAAACCTTATAGCCGGTGGTAACACCGGTGACCAGCTCTTTACGGTGATATAAATCTTCAATAATTTGAATGGTATCCTTCATTATCTCTCGCGTTGAGAAATAAGAAGGTTTATTTTTCATACCACTGATTTCAAATATGGATTTTTCGGACCAATCAAGAAGAGATTCAATATCCCCGCCTTCATAGCCTTTGGTTGCGATCTCGGTCGCCACGGAGATCAGGTGCCTGGCCAACGCCTTTTCCTTAACCATCCGGCAATAATAGACAATATTGGCGGCAGTAGGCACATAATCAACGAGCGTGGTCAGGTAACTTATCCCGCCTACGGCATCAAGTTCGCCTTTTTTTTGGAGTGCGGCAGTAAGCGTGACAAGATCGGCTGGTTCACCGATATCGGAGAGGTGCAAAAGCGCGGCAAAAATCTTTTTATGACTGTCCCGGTAGAAGTCGTCAGGACGCAGAATCCCCAACGCCTTGTTGAGGGCTTCATTTTCAAGCAGAATGCCACCCAGCACGGACATTTCGCCTTCCAGAGACTGGGGAGGTAATTTAGTCACCGGAATATTGGTCATAGATACGTCTGTAAGGCTGTAAAACCGCCGGCACCAGGGTGTGCCCCGATGCCGGCGTGATGTTTAGTCAAGTGCGGTTACCGAAACTTTCACGGTAGCAACGATGCCTGCAGGCAATTTGACCGCGATTTCGTAATCGCCCAGAGCTTTGATCGGCTCGTCCAACTGGATTTTCTTGCGATCCATCTCGATACCGGCTTCAGCCAGTTTCGATTGAATTTCCATGCTGGTTACAGAACCGAACAGTTTGCCGTCATCGCCTGCACGCAGAGCGAAGGCACACGCCACCTTTTCAATCTGGGTCTTAAGAACTTCGGATGCCTGAAGCATTTTTTGAGCCTTACGCTCAAGCTGACGCTTCTGATGCTCAAGTTCTTTAAGATTGCGAGTATTTGCTTCAACGGCAAACTTATTGGGAATAAGAAAGTTGCGTGCATAACCGGGCTTTACCTTGACCAAATCGCCAATCTGGCCCAAGCCATCCACGTTTTCCATCAAGATGATATCCATTGAGTTCCTCCAAAAAGGATCTAATCCTTGTGGTTTCTGGGTTTTCGAAAATCGATCCACAGATCGAATATTCCGACCCCGGTTGCAAGTATCCGCAGAGGAAAACTTACAACAACCAGAAAATAACCAAGCACCCTCAAAAACGGGGGCACCCCTTTCACGTTGAAAAAGTGGTTGAGTATTGCCAACCCCTGCAGAAAATAAATGGCGAGTACTACTACCAGAATATTCAATGCAAGCCTGTGCCATGCGCCATCAAGAAAAAGCACGGCCGCACCACTGGCAATAAGAATCCAAACAAGATGTTCAGCCACTTTCCACGCATGAAAGAGACTTTGAGCAGGCAAAAAGTGTTCTGCCTTCCGTCTGAGAAAAACCACCAGTACCAGCAACATAAGCGCAATGGTCAGGATAGTCATGGCAGGATAGAGCTCTATGAGCCTGTTCCCTAAATCCTTAACGATCTCTTGGGTTTCCTGCGCCACTTCAGCCGGGAGTTTGGCATAATCAAGAGCCGAAAGAGCCTTATCTACCTCGGTACGCGCCCAATTATCTGCAAAAGCAAGAGAGGTTTGCCCCTGCCTCAGAGCATAAGCACTAAGAGCAAGGATTCCGCCACCGAGACTTAATCCGGTAGCGGACAAAACCGCAGCATCCCATCGCCACCCCCTCATAAGGAGGCAGGGCACCATAACCGAGCCTAAACCAAACTGAACCAGATAGGCGACGGCAAGCGCGGGACTGACAACTATACCCAGCAGAATCGAAGACACCAGCAATGCGCAAAAAGCAAAGCCTACGCCCTGTCGGACAGCTAAATATGCATTGGGCCAGGGCACCAGAAACGCCAGGCCACTACCGACAAACACAAGAGCGCTGCTTTGGCCTTGCGAAACAAGGCCGAGTACCAACAACTGCAGTCCAACAGTCGCAACCACCGTACCCGCGGCAGATAGAACCTTTTGCGCCATACTCAAAGTAAGGTTCCTTGGTTCTAGTCGACGGAATGGCCAGCCATAAAGGGCAGCAGAGCGATATTTCTCGCGCGCTTGATTGCTTCACAAACTTTGCGCTGGTGTTCGGCGCAGTTGCCCGAAATACGGCGAGGTACGATTTTGCCGCGCTCGGACACGAAATAGCGCAGGTTCCGTAATTCTTTATAATCAATTTTCATGGTGCTGTCAGCACAGAAACGGCAACCTTTGCGCCGGGAAAAACGACGACGTACAGAAGGGCGTTTACCGGCAGTTCCGGCAGGTTTTTTATCATACATGCTTTAGTTCCTCCTTATGTGCGGTGCGATATTGACATCGCAAAGATCCGATTTTACTCTTCTTCGTCGAGAATCTCGTCGTTTTCATCACCGGTCTTAGAAGATGTATCTTCAACAAAGCCTTTTTCCAGAAATACGGTCTGGAATTTAATAACAGCTTCGTCAAGACGCAGACGACGTTCAAATTCGTCAATAATGCTCGGATCGGCTTCAAATACGGTCAGCACGTAGCTTCCCCGGCCTTGCTTTTTGACCGGATAGGCAAGCTTGCGCACGCCCCATTCGTCGACCTTCAGGAGGTTGGCATTGAGATCGGTAAGTACGCCCTTGAATTTTTCAACAACGGCGTTGTACTCATCCCCGACCTTGTCCGGATGGACGATCATGATGTTTTCGTAAGTACGCATGTAACTCTCCTCTCGAGTGTTTAACCCCGGCACAGTCCGGAGCAAGGAGTAGGCACCTAGGTGCCCGCCTAAAAACAGAACTTAGCTTAATACCACATAGACCAACGCAATTCAACGCTTTTCGGACCAAACCACCAGAAAAGGCTGATCGCAGCCTTACCCTTAAACATTAAACCTGAAATGCATGACATCACCGTCCTGCACTATATAATCTTTCCCCTCAAGCCTCAACAGGCCCTTTTCCTTAGCGCCGGCTTCACCACGGCAATTAACGAAGTCGTTATAGGCAATAACTTCTGCCCGGATGAATCCTTTTTCAAAATCACTGTGAATGACGCCGGCCGCCTGGGGCGCACGATCGCCGCGATGGATGGTCCAGGCACGCACCTCCTGAACGCCGGCGGTAAAGTAGGTGATCAATCCGAGGAGTTCATAACCTGCGCGAATCATTTGGTCCAGTCCGGAACTATCCAGGCCGAGTTCGTCGAGAAACTCCTGCTTTTCATCACCGTCAAGTTCGGCAATTTCCGCCTCAATCTTGCCGCAAATGGCCACGGCCACAGCACCCTCCTGGGCGGCGAACTCCTGTACGCGAGCCACGTGGGGGTGCTCACCAAGAAGATCATCTTCGGCCACATTGGCGACATACAGAACCGGTTTGGCGGTGATCAGATGAAGATCGTGAATCAAGCGTAATTCTTCATCATTAAGCCCTGCCGAACGGGCGGGCTTACCGGAATCAAGGGTATCACGAACCCTCAAAAGAATTTCGTGCTGTGCCTTGGAATCCTTGTCACCGCTCTTGGCCTGCTTTTGTAACCGTACCAAGCGCTTTTCAACCGTATCGAGGTCAGCCAGATTGAGTTCAGTCTGAATGATTTCAATGTCCCGCAACGGGTCAACAGAACCATCCACATGGACAACATTGTCATCATCAAAACAACGAACAATATTTGCGATGGCATCCACCTGCCGAATATGTCCGAGAAACTGGTTACCGAGGCCCTCTCCGCGACTGGCTCCCCGCACCAACCCGGCAATATCGACAAACTCGATAGTCGTCGGAAGAATACGCTTGGGTTGCACGATTTCTGCCAACGCATCAAGACGCGGGTCAGGCACTGTCACCACACCGACATTTGGTTCGATGGTACAAAACGGATAGTTTGCCGACTCAGCACCAGCCGAGGTAATGGCGTTAAAAATGGTCGATTTCCCGACGTTGGGCAACCCAACAATGCCGCATTTGAATCCCATGTAGATATCCTGCTCAAATAGCGATAGCCGGGAGATGATCCCGGCTATCAGATTTGTCGTTATTTAACCTTCGAGAGACAGATTAAGCCCAGAAACGTACCAGCACCGGAGCAATAACCAGAGAAACAACGCTCATCAGCTTGATAAGAATGTTCATGGCCGGCCCCGAAGTATCCTTGAACGGATCGCCAACGGTATCGCCGACAACGGCAGCTTTATGTGCATCGCCGCCCTTGACCTCACCATCAAGCTCGCCCTTTTCGATAAGCTTTTTGGCATTGTCCCAAGCGCCCCCGCCATTAGACATCATCAAGGCCAGCAACACACCGGCCAGCGTGGAGCCGGCAAGCATCCCGCCAAGGGCTTCAACACCGATAACAAAACCAACCAGAACCGGTGCAATAACAGCCACCATGCCGGGCAACACCATTTCGCGCAGTGCGGCACGGGCAGAGATATCTATACATTTTTCAGGTTCGGGCTTAACTCCGGGCTTACCTTCGAGCAAGCCGGGGATTTCACGGAATTGACGACGGATCTCATCCACCATCTTACCGGCAGCACGACCAACGCTGGTCATGGTCATAGCGCCGATGAAGAAAGGCAGCATACCACCAATAAACAGGCCGATAACCGTGGAGGGGTTGATAAGATTGATGCTGTCAAGACCAACAGTCGTGGCATAAGCGGAGAAAAGCGCCAAAGCCGTAAGGGCAGCGGAACCGATAGCAAAACCCTTACCGATGGCGGCAGTGGTGTTGCCGATGGAGTCAAGACCGTCGGTGATTTTACGAACATCGGGACCAAGTCCGCACATTTCCGAAATACCGCCGGCATTATCGGCGATGGGACCGTAAGCATCAACGGTCATGGTAACACCAACAGTAGCAAGCATGCCAACGGCAGCGATACCAATGCCGTAAAGACCTGCATAGTAATTGGCAACAAAGATCGACACGCAGATGATCAGAACCGGCAGCGCACAACTTTCAAGACCGACGGCAAGACCGTGGATGATGTTGGTGGCAGGACCGGTTTTGCTAGCCTCGGCGATACGCATAACCGGAGTATGGGCAGTGTAGTATTCGGTAATCTGACCGATGGCGATACCGGCAAGGGTACCGGCCAGAATCGCCCAGAAAACACCGGCGGTGAGACCGAAGGCCATGATGAGGAAATAAGCAGCGATCAGGAAACCACCTGCAGCGACGAAGGTTGTATAGTGCAGCGCCTTGGCGGGATCGATACCTTTGAGGAACTTCATGGAGCCGATACCGACCAGAGAGAAGATCAGGCCGATAGTGGCCATTGCCAGCGGCAACAGCATAGCATTAGCCTGAACAGAAACCCCACCACCGAGTTTTTCCAGCAATGCGGGGCTGGCAGCGGCGGCAATAGCGATGGTAGCGATAATGGAGCCGACATACGATTCGAAGATGTCAGCACCCATACCTGCCGTATCACCAACGCAGTCGCCTACGTTATCGGCAATAACACCAGGATTACGGGGGTCGTCTTCAGGAATGCCAGCTTCTACCTTACCAACCAGGTCAGCACCAACGTCAGCAGCTTTAGTATAAATACCCCCACCAACGCGTGCAAACAGAGCGATGGAGGAAGCACCCATGGCAAAACCGGTCATGTATTGTGCGGATTCAGGGGTACCGAAAAGAAGGTAGGCAATGCCAACCCCGACCAGGCCGAGGGAAGCAACGGCAAGACCCATTACAGCGCCGCCATTAAATGAGACAACCAGAGCCTTGGCCTGCCCGAACTGCCGAGCCGCCTCGGTGGTACGCACGTTGGCACGGGTAGCGGCCTTCATGCCGATGAAACCGCAAATCATAGAACAAAGCGCGCCGCCTACAAAAGCGAGAGCGGTTTGCATATTCATTCCCATGAAAATCAGGAAGAACACCAGTACGATAAAGACGGACAGCACGCGGTATTCACGACCAAGAAAAGCCATGGCACCGGAATGAATGGCGTCAGAAATCTCTTTCATACGCTCGTTTCCAACAGGCTGTGCCTTGATCATTTGGTAGATCACAATGGCGATCACAAATCCAACCGCACCAAGGATCGGTGCAAGTTTAGCAATCATTTGCAGTTCCATTTTAAACCCTTCCCTCTCTGTTAATTTAAAAATACCCGGTTATTGAATTCATTCATGGCTTGCTGCGCACCTTTTTGCAACAACACCTCCAAGGCCATAACTGAATTTTCAAGCACGCTTTCGAGCTGGGATTTCTCCGTGGTGGAAAATGAACTCAAGACGTATTTGGCTACATCCATCTGTCCGATTGGCCGCCCCACACCAACTCTCAATCTTGTAAAGTCGCGAGACCCGAGCAGATCCGCAATACTTCGCAAACCGTTATGTCCTCCGTGCCCGCCACCTACCTTTATGCGCACGGAACCAAACGGCAAATCGATCTCATCGTGTATAACAACCAGATCCTCAACAGCGATGTTCTTTGCCTTGCAAGCAGAGACCACCGAAATACCACTGCGGTTCATGTAGGTCTGGGGCAGAAGAACCATAATCTCCTGCCCACCAGCACAACCAGCACCCAATATAGCCTGATGGGCCTGTCGTTTTAGCGACAAACCCATCTTCTCCGCAAATTTCTGGGCAACCAGAAAACCTATATTATGCCGCGTCGCGGCGTATTCAGGTCCCGGGTTGCCCAAGCCGACAAGCAACTTCAAAAGATTTCCTCGTCTGCGTTATTCGCCAGCTTCGATCTCAGCAGCTTCTCCGGCGCCTTCTTCAACTTCGGCAGCGCGACCGCCAACGGTAAATACGGTGTAATTTACATCGGCCGGCAATTCAACCCCTGCGGGAAGTTTAATATCCTGAACGTGCAGCACATCACCGATAGCCAGTGCCGTAACGTCTACTTCGAGAACCGAAGGGATATTGGTCGGAAGACATACCAGCTCCACTTCGTGACGAATAACCTGAAGGTTGCCACCTTCTTTTTCGCCAGCAGATTTGCCTACCGCAACAACAGGAACCATAACATGAGCTTTTTGCTTCAGGTCAATGGCCTGAAAATCAACATGCAGTACGTTCTGACGAACAGGGTCCAACTGCATATCCTTAAGGATAACCACCTGACCGTCAAAAGAACCTTCGCCCTTGAGAGTAATCAGGGTATTCCAGCCTGCTTCGCTAGCAATAATAGCCGAAAGCTTTTTAGGTTCAACAGTCAAAGAGCAACTCTCTACACCTTTGCCGTACATGACGGCGGGAATCAACCCCTCGCGACGCAGTGTGCGAGCAGTCCCTTTTCCAAGCCCTTCACGCTGGCTGACATTCAATTCCGTCTGTGCCATGTATCCGTTCCTCCAATCCTCACGTTATTTCGGTTCGTGTTGAACACTGTCTATTTATACAAAAAGAGAACTTACTGATTCACTGCCATTGATTCGCCGAATGGCTTCAGCCAAAAGTTCGGCAACCGACAATTGCCGCAACCGACTGCACGCCTTGACTTTTTCCATCACGGGAATGGTGTTGGTAACAACGACTTCCTTCAAACAACTATTGTCAATGCGCTCCAACGCAGGTCCGGAAAGAACCGCATGGGTTGCAAAAGCGTAGATATCCCCAGCCCCTTTGTCTTTCAGGGCTTGCGCTGCCTGACAGAGAGTGCCCGCCGTATCGATCATATCATCAACGATTATGCAATCCTTGCCTTCGACATCACCAATGATATTCATTACCTGTGAAACGTTTGGACCACTGCGTCGCTTATCAATGATGGCAAGACTGGCATCGAGGCGCTTGGCAAAGGCTCTTGCCCGCTCCGTACCCCCTGCATCCGGAGAAACCACAACCGGTGAGTCTTCAAAACGATCGGCAATATCCCGCAGAATGACCGGAGCAGCATAGAGATGATCCACGGGAATATTAAAAAACCCTTGAATCTGCCCTGCATGCAGGTCCATGGTCAGGACCCGGTCAAAACCCGAGGTCGAAATAAGATCCGCGACCAACTTGCTGGTAATCGGCGTACGGGGCGCTACCTTGCGATCCTGACGGGCATAGCCGAAGTAGGGAATGACGGCAGTTATACGCGCAGCAGATGCCCGCTTAAGAGCATCGGCCATAATTAACAATTCCATGAGGTTGTCGTTAGCCGGCGCACACGTGGATTGAATGACATAAACGTCACGGCCACGTACGTTCTCCCCGATCTCAACCATGATTTCGCCGTCGGAAAAAGCTCGAACCTTGGCTGCCCCGAGAGGAACAGCAAGATGTCCGCAAATCTCACGAGCAAGAGGGGTATTCGAATTACCGGAAAAAATTTTCAGGTTGTTCACGACAGATCCTCAGATGGTAAGTAAGAAAAAACTGCAGGCCATGGAGACCATGACCTGTTATGCACCGGGACCAACAAGTGTCCGGCTGCCGATTCGCGTCTACGAGCAAAGTTCCATACACAAACGCGACTATTTAAATATGGCTGGGGCGCCAGGATTCGAACCTGGGAATGCCGGAATCAAAATCCGGTGCCTTACCGCTTGGCGACGCCCCAACAATCTACCATTCCTACAGTAACTCTGAATCTAACAACCTTAAACCGGCTCGACCGCGAAAGCCCGCCACCCATCGTGACAAGACATCTTTTCGGCAGCAGCCCGTGCGGTACATTCGTCACTAAACACACCGAACACCGTTGAACCGCTACCACTCATCAAAGCGCCTTTGGCACCGAGTCGTATCAGTTGCTGTTTAACGTCCTCGATCAGAGGAAAACGCTCAACAGTTACAGTTTCAAGGTCGTTATGCAGAAGATTAACTACTTCTTCTACCTCTCCGGAAAACCGAGGTATTCTAAGATTATCCCTCGCAGATGTCAACCGCAAATTTTTATAAACCCACGCTGTCGATACTTCAAGTCCCGGATTAACGAGTACGTACCAGACCGGAGGCAATCCGTGAACTTCCTCAAGCCTATCACCGATACCGGTTGCCCAGGCGGCATGCTTAAAAATAAAAAAAGGCACGTCCGCTCCGAGCTTCACTCCCGTTTCCATGAGTTGTTCGGGAGAAAATCCAAGGCTCAGCATATCGTTAAGGCCCATCAAGACGGTGGCAGCATCGGATGAACCACCGCCCAACCCGGCGGCGACCGGGATATTCTTTTCAATAACTATTTCCAGACCCTGGCGAACACCCGCCCGGTCAAGAAGGGCTTGGGCCGCGCGCGCTGCAATATTTTGCTGCCCTGCAGGTAGAGTTACCCCACCGCACTGCACCGTGATGTCCGCGCCGCCGGTCAAGGCAATGCTTATCTTGTCATACAGCGATACACGTTGCATGAGCATGGCCAGATCGTGATACCCGTCGGAACGGCGATTAAGCACATGCAAACAAATATTGATTTTTGCTGGCGCCAGAAAGGTACCCATAAAATTGCCTTTTCATCAAAAAACATTCGCAAGCGATGTCCTGCGATATACCGCATGTCATTCAGGGCGCCTATCTATTAATAAATTCGATCCCTCATGTCAAGCCTTATCCATCTTTTTATATGCATTGCCTGTCAAATACGCACAAAATAATCCTCCCAGGCTGCTGCAATACTCTCTCGCGTCATAACTGGCGGATAGCCATGATATGATGCGTCCGCCAGGATATGCTCGACCATATCCTGAGGATGACAGGCACTATAGGGGATATCCAGACGGCGATAAAACTCGTCCATCAGAAAGGTGAATACCGTCTTGTCGAAAGCGATGCCATTGAGCTGGCAAACTTGTCTGAAAATATTTTCAAATTGCTCCCCGGTAGGATAATCAACCTTGAATTTGTAATGAATGCGCCGCAAAAACGCTTCATCGACCAACTCATGCGGCTCAATATTGGTGGAAAAAATCACCAGATTATCAAAGGGTATTTCAAATTTCATTCCGGTATGCAACGTCAAAAAGTCGATACGCCGGTCGAGTGGCACCATCCAGCGATTAAGCAATAATTGCGGATCGACATGCTGACGGCCAAAATCGTCGATGATGAAAACACCATTATTGGCCTTCACCTGCAACGGTGCCTCATAATATTTGGTAATAGGATTGAAATCCAGATCGAGAGTACGCAGCGTCAATTCGCCACCGGCAATCACCACCGGCCTGCGCACCAGCATCCAGCGCTCGTCATAAGCTCCACTCCCGCTCTCCACATCCAGAGCATGATGATTCACGGGATCATAGACATTGATGATCTCCCCCCTGACCAGCAATGCGTAAGGCATGTAGATGCCTCCTGGCAATAATTCTGCGATAGTTTCGGCGATCGATGTTTTGCCATTTCCCGGGGGACCATAGAGAAATATTTCTTTTCCGGAACTCAACGCCGGACCAAGGCGATGCAGCAGACGATCACTTACCACGAGGTGGGAGAAAACCTGATGCACGCGTTCCTGGGTTATAAGCAGACTGCGCACCGTTTGAAGATCCACCATATCCCGGTAATCGTCAAGACTTACCGGTGCCGGACCGACATAACGCGACACGTCCAGCAAAGCCGATGCCCTGCGGATGCCAGGCTCGGTAATAGAGTATTGGTAACTGCTTTTGGAATACAGAGAGGCGCCCTTGACCTTGACGAAATGTTCCCGTCTCAATTCTTCCACAGCCTGATCCAGGATATTCGCGGGGAGCTTTACCCGATCAATAAGTTCCGCCAAGGTAAAATCGCCAAGAAACAACGTGTGCTTCAATACCAGATCGGCAATAAAGAATAAATCGAGGCCCGTGTCCTCAACCGTTTGAGGGCACTCGGGTGGCTTGCGAAATGAGGCCTGCAACTTTTTTTCATCGAGAAAACCCAGTGCACACAGGTTTTGTCCGAGTCGCCCGCCGCGCAGTCTTTGTCGCTGTAACGCAGCATCGAGTTGTTGCTGTGAAATCACCCCTTCATCCACAAGCCGTTCTCCCAAAGGTTTTTTCATAACAGAAGCCCCTCCTGGTTGTTAAAGAGTCGCAAGCATGCCCGCAGAACCTGCATCTCAAACAAAACTGTTACCTGGAAGTTTACGGTAAAAATACGATCAGACCACCCCCGGATCGTTAATTAGGAGATTTTTTAGGCAAACAGGTGGAGGGGCTGAGAGGAAGGAAACATCAATTATTCTGAAAAAAGTCGTCCCGGAGTTGATGAAATGCCGTGAAACAAACCTTGCGACACTGGTGAATGGCCAAAAAAGCGGTTAAAGCCACACCTGCGACGATAGCGCACATGATGGCGATCTGGTACTTGACCGCGATCATCGGATCCGTTCCGGAAAGGATCTGCCCGGTCATCATGCCGGGCAATGTAACCAACCCGGCAGCCGCCATGCTGTTGGTCGTCGGGATGAGAGCGGCACGGAAGGCCTGCTGTAACGCTGGCGTGGAAGCCGTTGCGGAACTGGCGCCGAGACACAATGCGGTTTCGATTTCATCGCGTCGTTCCCGCACCTCGGACAGATAACGCTCTACGGCCAGACTGGCGCCGTTCATGGAATTGCCAAGAATCATACTGGCCAGGGGAATGAGATACCTGGGACTGTACCAGGGAGAAGCACCTATGACTAAAAGGCAAAAGTAAACGGTCACGCCGCCGCAGCCAAACAGCAGGGATATCCCGGCGATCCGATAAAAGCCAGGCACCTTTGATGTGACCCGCCCCCCCATGACCTGCAGGGCAAAAGCCCCCATGAGCAACAAAATAAGCATGGTCGGCAAAGGACTCCGAACGGCGAAAATCAGCCGCAGCAAAAAACCAACCGCAGTGAGTTGTACGATCATCCGCAGCGAAGCCCAGAAAAGGTCCTTTTCACGCCCGGCTCCACCGAGTCGCGCCAACCCGACGACCAACAATATCATGCCGTAACTAAAAGCAAGATTGGCTGCTCCCGGATCAACAATCACCGTCTGGTTCACAGACATCCTCCGACCTTTGGGGGATACAGAAGAAAACGGTGCAACGCTTCCGTTTGTGGATCTTTAAAGATTTTTGCAGTCTCGCCCTGCTCGATGATACGGCCTTCATCCAGAAACACCACGTCATCGGCCACGCGTTCGGCAAACCACAGGTCATGCGTCACCACCAACATGGCCAAATGATTCTGTCGGCACAGACCCTGGATGGAGCGGGCTAAACGATCACCGGAAGGTCTGTCCAAAGCGCTAGTAGGCTCATCCAACATCAGCACCTGGGGATGACATAGCAGGGCCCTTGCCAGCCCCACACGCTGCTGCTCCCCCAGAGAAAGACTCCCCGCCTGGCGCGGCAAATATTCATGCGTAAGATCGACCATGGCAAGAGATTGAGACCAGGATGGGTCTGTTGGCGAAGGGGGATCCTGCTTGCGCAGCACAAAAGGCTGTTGCAGGTTTTCAAGTACCGTTCCGGTAAACATGAAGGGTTTTTGCGGAACCATGCTTACCATCCGGCGGAGTTGCAGAGGATCGAGCAGAGCAATATCCTGATTGCCCAAAAGGATCCGACCTCCGGAGGGATCCTCCAATCGATTGGCAATGCGCAGCAGGGTTGTCTTTCCGCATCCGGACGGACCGATAAGCACCGTAATGCGTCCGGCAGGGATGGTCATGCATACCTGCTGGAGAATGCGCCGGGGCCGCCCGTCTTCGCCGGTTCGGACTTTTTCAATATTTTCGAGAACCAGAGGGGGCACTCTCATCGCCCTTTCAGGCGTCACTGTCACGCAAACGGCTCATAACCAGCTTGAGATCTTCCCAAACTTCGCGTTTGGATGCAGGATTACGCAATAAATAAGCCGGGTGATACGTAGGCATCACTGGAATACCCTCATATTCATGCCATTGACCGCGCAACCGGCTGATAGCTTCCTGATCCTTCAATAAAACCTGCGCAGCAAACCGTCCGAGGGTAACGATAACGCGAGGCCGAATCGCCGCTAACTGGCGGACGAGAAAAGGCTCGCAGGCCAGGATTTCTTCCGGATGCGGATCCCGATTCTCCGGAGGTCGACATTTTTGAACGTTGCAAATATAAACATCATCACGGCACAATCCCATGGCAAACAGCATACGGTCTAAAAGCCGCCCCGCCTCACCAACGAATGGAATCCCCTGTTTATCCTCTTCGCGCCCCGGCG
Source organism: Pelobacter sp. UBA5610 (assembly GCA_002424645.1). Classification (GTDB taxonomy): domain Bacteria; phylum Desulfobacterota; class Desulfuromonadia; order Desulfuromonadales; family Syntrophotaleaceae; genus Syntrophotalea. The sequence continues at coordinate 77,903 of DIKU01000064.1, forward strand.
CTTCTCCGACAAACACCACACGCGCCTTTTCATTACCACAACCAAAGACGAGATGATTACGCCCCTGACTCAGCGGACAGCGGCAACAATCACCCAGGTCGGCACGAATTTCCTCGAGGGTTTCAGGACGGCAATGGCAAGACACACGCTCTTCCGCACCGATCCCTGGTGGGCAGACGCTCTGAGGCACGGCGTCCTCCGACCAAGGTATTTCATGGACCCCCAGGGACTGAAGATTCTCAAGAAGGCCGCGCACCTGTCCGGCAACCTCACATAAATCCCGATAAAGCTTCTGCGGCATAGTCTCTTTACATTTCCTTCCCTGCGGGATTATCCTGTAGCAATAAATCAACACGGGTGTCTATGGCGTTCAAGATAATACTCATAATCTGTATCGTGATTCTTTCGGTCCCCACCCCATCCCTGGCTTGGGGACTGGGGGTACACCTGCAACTCGGTTCACAGATACTGGGTGAACTACACCTTCTGCCTGAGGCGCTCCGGCAGTTGGTAGCCGCCCACCCTTTCGATTTCCTTTATGGCTGCATCAGTGCCGACATCACCCTAGGGAAACGCTTTACTCACTATCTCCAACACTGCCATTCATGGCGGGTCGGGTGCCGGATTATCGACGCGGCACAGACTGATGCCCAACGGGCCTGCGCCTATGGCTATATCGCACACCTGGCTGCGGACACCATTGCCCACTCGTACCTGGTACCGTATAAACTGGTGCGCACCTTTAACACCGCCATGCATAAACATACCTATTGGGAGATGCGCTTCGAAAGCCGGGTTGACCCAGCCTGCTGGGCTTTGGCCCGCTCACTGGCACAAAAAGATTTAAGCGCCAACGATACCCTGCTACGCAGCATCCTGGCTCCGACCCTGTTCTCTTTCGGCACCAACAAGCGACTTTTCAATTCCCTGCTGCTGTTAAGCCGCTTGCAGCAATGGCAAAAAATGCTGCGTTCCGTAGCGGACCACTCAAAATGGACACTGCAGGAAATCAACCAGGAAGAATATCTGACCCTCGCCCACGAAGCCGTCCTGAGCATTCTGCAGAATATGCAGGAAAGCCCTTACTGGAAGGCTGACCCAGCCGGCGAAAGAGCGCTGTATGCTGCCAAAGCGATCCGTAAAAACCTGCACCTGCTATGGTTGGAAGGCAAATTACCTGAAGCCCAGGCAGAACAGTTGCTTTGCGAAATCAAACAACGCTTGCGTCAAGGCATCGTCCATCCGGAAAAACTGCTCGAATTACTGTCGGGCTACTGATCTTGCGTCGTTCCTGCACACCCGCCACCTCGCAGACGAGCGACACATTCCAGTAACCTTTCAGCCACTTCCGCCTTACTCAACAAAGGCCATTTCTCCGTCTTCCCGTTGCGGTAAAACAACCTGACCAGATTGGTATCGACGTCAAACCCTGCCTGCGGACAGGTGACATCGTTGGCGACAATAAGATCAAGGTCCTTGCTTTGCAGTTTGCGTAACGCATGGGCTTCCAGCTCATGGGTCTCGGCGGCAAACCCGATCACCAGTTGATCTTTTTTGACCTTGCCGACTTCCGCCAGGATATCCGGGTTTTTAACCAAACTAAGTTGCAGAAGCTCGTCCTCGCCTTTTTTGATCTTCTGAAGGGCACGTTCCGCAGGGCGATAGTCCGCCACGGCCGCGGACTTGATCACCACGGTACTTTCAGGCAAATGCTCCAGAACAGCCGATTTCATCTGCTCAGCACTCACGACCTTATGCAATTCAACCCCTGCAGGGGGCGCAAGGGCTGTCGGACCGGATATCAGTATCACCCGGGCACCGTGCTGCCTGGCTGCCCGGGCAATGGCGTAGCCCATTTTACCAGAGGAATAATTACTCAGATACCGCACCGGATCGAGTTCTTCGCGTGTCGGACCGGCGGTAACCAAAATAGTTTCACCGGTAAGATCCTGAGGAGTCAACAACCGAAGCGTTTCCGCGAACACGACTTCGGGTTCGGCCATTTTACCTTTACCCTGCCAGCCACAGGCAAGCAACCCGCTTACCGGTTCGACAAACCGATACCCCAGTTCAGCAAGGCTTGCCTGATTCTGCTGATAAATCGGGTTTTCCCACATATTGCTGTTCATGGCGGGGACAAACAATACAGGCGCCTTGGTCGCCATGATGGTGGTCGTAAGCAGATCATCGGCGAGTCCTGCAGCAACCTTTCCAACCAGATTGGCCGTACAGGGAGCCACGACCAGCACATCGGCACGATCAGCCAGAGCAATATGACCGATCTCCCGTTCGCTTATCAGGTTGAACAATTCGATATGCACGGGGTTCCCCGACAGGGTCTGAAAAGTAAGGGGTGTGACAAACTCTGTAGCGGCAGCCGTCATGATCACATGTACCTGCGCTCCGGCTTTGACATAAAGTCGAACCAGTTCTGCGGCCCGATAAGCCGCAATCCCTCCGGTCACCCCGACTACGATCTGTTTACCTGTCAGCATCGGTCTTTCCTATTCGAAATAATTCAAATAAGGATTACTTTTCCGTTCACGGCCGATGGTGGTTTCCGGACCATGGCCGGGAAACACCCTGACGCTATCGTCAAGCACCAGCAAACGATTTTGCAACCCCTTCAGCAACAGCAAATGGTCGCCACCGGGCAGATCGGTACGGCCGATGGATCCGGCAAAAAGCACATCTCCGGCAAACACCGAATCGCCACATTTAAGGCATACGCTGCCGGGAGAATGCCCCGGCACATGCAGCACCTCCAACAGGATGCTGCCTACCTGGATTTGATCGCCATCCTGCAACAGCCGCGTCGGTTCGGGTGATGGATCGATGGCATGGCAACCGAATTTTGCCGCATGCTCGGCAGCCCCCCGCAACAGCGGCAGGTCGGCACCGTGCAGCAGCAGCTCGGCACCGGTCTTATCGATAAGAAAACGATTGCCACCGATATGATCGAAATGGCCGTGGGTATTGATCACCTTTTTCAAAGCAAACCCGTGTTCTTCGAGCAGCGCAAGAATACGCTCCGCATGACCACCGGGATCAATGACGATGGCTTGCTGAGTCTGGGGACATCCCAGCATATAGCAATTGACTCCCAACTCTCCGGTCATCATGCTCTTTTGCCATATATTGTTCACTTGTCATCCCTTTCATCCGAAGTAAACAGATCCAGGTTTTTGCCGCGCAATTGATCCCCCAAAGTAAAATTGAAATTTTTGCGACGCCCATCCGGCTGCCGCCGCTCTTGCACGGAAGACGTGTTTGGGCCGGGTTCTACAGGGGGAACGGCAGGGGCAACCGATCGTGATGAAACCTGTTCATCCGGCATAGGTTGTTGAATGGAAGCAGCGGCCGGACTTTTATAGAAATACCGGTCATAAATACGATGATAACCGGTCCAGGACTCATCATTATCCGGATCCTTCTGGATATGTGTCTGAATCCCGTTGATCTTGGAATCGAGATCGTCCAGATAATTAAGAATGATCGCTTCAAGAGTTTTGGGACGCTTGGGCGACCCGTATTCATACTGACCATGATGGGACAACAGCAGATGCTTAAGAAGCACCGCCATATCTCTGGGGAAATCAGGCACCTGGGCAATTTTACTGTCGAGCATCTGAAAACCGATGGTGATATGCCCAAGCAGCTTACCCTCGTCGGTATAGCCAAACGCACGTTCGTAACAGAGTTCGGCCACTTTGCCAATATCGTGCAACAAGGCACCGGTCAGCAACATATCGCGATTAACCGTGGGATAGTGCCGACAAATATCATCCACCAACCGCGCAACGGACAAGGAGTGGTCCAACAGCCCCCCCAGGTAAACATGATGGATAGCCTTGGCGGCCGGAGCGCTGCTGTATCCCTGCATAAAATCTTCATCGGCCAGGAAAACGCCCATCAACTCCCGCAAACAGGGGGTTTGCAAAGTTCCAACCTGGGTCCGAAGCTCCGCCAGCATGTCTTCGACGCTGCGTTCGGCTACGGGCAGATAATCGGCCAGATCGACCTCTGCCTCGTCAACCTTTTTTAAATCCTGAATGACCAGCTGCATTTTTCCAAGGTAAAGACTGGCTTTGCCCTGCACCTGGATAAAATCATCCTTTTCAAAACAGCCGGAAAGTTCCTCGACGCGGTCCCAAACCCGCCCCTCGACCTCACCGGTTCGATCCATCAGTTTGATGGTGAGATAGGGTTTTCCGTTACGAGCCGTAGCCGTTATTTTCTCTCGTACCAGGAAGGACTCCTTGATGATGTCCCGGTCCTGGATCTTTCCCGCATACACTTTTTTCACCTGTAACTCCCGGTTGGTACAGAACTGATAATATGTTCCCCGATCGTAATACCATCAAGGGCGGCACTCATGATGCCTCCGGCATAACCGGCCCCCTCCCCTGCGGGGAAAAGGCCTGCGTGGGAAACGGACTGTCCGTTAGCGCCGCGCAAAATACGTAATGGCGCCGAGGTGCGGGTCTCGATGCCCACAAGTGTCGCCTCGGCGGTAATAAATCCGCGCATGCGCCGGTCAAAATGGGGCAACGCACGCCGCAGACCGGTAGTCACAGCCATCGGCAACCCATCCGACAGATCGGCTTCGCGCACCCCGGGCCGACAGGAAGAACAAAGAGGGCCCTTCCCCCGGCCCAGGAAATTCAAAAGATTTTGTGCCGGTGCATGAAAATCACCGCCGCCCAGCCTGAAGGCCTGTTGTTCCCAGCGACGCTGAAAACGCATCCCGGCAAGAGCATCCTGAGCGTCAAAATCTTCCGGCCGGACAGCGACAACCAGCGCACTATTTGACAGGTCACCGTCACGGCGCAGATAACTCATCCCATTGACCACCATACCACCCGGCTCGGAAGAAGCCACAACCACCTCGCCACCCGGACACATGCAAAAGGAGTACACCCCACGCCCGGTCTGCGGATCGTTCCAGGTCAGGGCATATTCAGCGGTCGGTAAATGCGGATGGCGTGCATGACCGTACTGGATAGCGTTGATCAACTCGGCCGGATGTTCCACCCGGACGCCGACAGCAAAAGGTTTGGCTTCCATGGCCACCCCCGATGCCTGTAACATTTCATAGGTATCCCTGGCACTATGACCGCAAGCGAGTACCAGACTATCGCAGGGGAGTTCTTCGCCGTTACCCAATATGCCGGCTGTGACACGCCCGGCTTTCACCTTCAAGCCGTCAAGGCGGGTTTCATAGCGAATGGTAACGCCAAGATTGATAAGCATCTGTCGAAAACGAATCAGCACCAGACGCAAGCGATCGGTACCGACATGTGGCTTGGCGTCAATCAGGATATCCTCCGGAGCACCGCAATCCACCAGTATCTGCAACACCTGGCGATGCCAAGGGTGTTTGACCCGGGTCGTCAATTTGCCGTCGGAAAAAGTCCCGGCCCCGCCTTCACCAAAAGCGATATTGCTGTCGGGATCGAAAATCCCCTCGCTGCGAAAACGCCGGATATCAGGGACCCTGGTTTCCACGCGCCGTCCACGCTCCACCACGGTGACCTCCGCACCGCTGCGCGCAAGACGCCAGGCGGCAAACAGGCCTGCCGGCCCCATACCGACAACGACAACCCGCCAGGGCTGTTTAAGGGGGGCAATCGATGGACGAAGCCGGGGCTCGATTTTTTGCAGGCGGGGATGACCGGCATGACGCCTCAACAAAGCGTCTTCGTCTGCCACCTCGAATTCGACATTGAACACCCGCAAAATGCGGGATTTACGCCGGGCATCGATGCCGCGACGAACAATACTCAGTTTAATCAAGGATTCGGGTGAAATACCCAATTCCTGCCCAACCTTCTCAGAAAGCAAGGCCTCATCTTCGTCCAGATTCAGGGCAATTTCACGCAACAACAAAGGCATGGTGGTAATTTATTTTCCAAAAGGCTGATGGACGCGTCGCAGGCGACGGTCAGTTGCTTTGCGTGGCAAGGGGAAATTCCAGGTTGAACACAGTGCCCTCCCCTGCCGTGCTGCGCACATTAATATGACCATGATAGTTTTTAACGATGCGCAGCACCACCGACAACCCGAATCCGGTGCCCTTGGTCTTGGTCGTAAAAAACGGGTCAAAAATCTGGCTCAGATTTTCCCTCGGAATGCCGCCTCCGGTATCGGAAACCTCGATGGTCGCTTTTTGACCGTCGTACTGAACCGTCACCCCAAGCACTCCTCCATGTTGCATCTCGTAGAGAGAATTGGCGAAAAGATTAGTGAAAATCTGCTCAATCTCGCCACTATCCGCCATCATCAACGGTGGCACCTGAACATAATGTTTTTCGATCTTCACATGACTGGCTTTAAGCTGGGCACTGAAGGTCTCCAGGATGCGATCGATGGTTCCGATCAGGCAGACCGGTTCAAGGGTCACCTTCGGCGCCTTGCTGGCATCCAGAAGTTTGGACAGGATCGCATCGATGCGATCGACCTCCTGCAGCAATTTATCGATATATCCGGACTTTTCGGTATCGTTCGCCATCACTGGCCGTAAAATCTGGGCGAACAGCCCTATAGCATTGAGCGGGTTACGAATTTCATGCGCCATCCCGGCCGAAACATGGCCCAATGCCGCAAGTTTTTCAGCCTGCAGGATTTCGGCATGCGCCAACTCAAGCTCACGGGTCTTTTCAGCTACGCGTCTTTCCAGCTCCATATTCCAGACTTCTATTTCGCTCAGCAGGCGCTCCCGCTCTTCCCGCAGCTCCCGGTTGTGCATCTCTATGCGACGGATGCGCAGTACATTCTCGATTCTTTCGACCAGGTCCTGGTTCTTGAAGGGTTTGAGAATATAATCGGCGGCACCTGCTTTCATCACCTCGACGGCTATTTGTTCGCTGCCCTTGCCGGTCAACATGATCACATACGTGTCAGGATGAAGCTGGCGTAAGTGGCGCAGTGTTGTCATGCCATCCATGACGGGCATCATGTAATCGAGCAGCACCAGGTCAGGCTTTTCAGTCTTTACGACATCCAGGCACTCCTGTCCGCTTTGGGCCTTAAGAACCTCAAAACCACGACTGGTCAACACCATGGTAGCTAGTTGCAGAATAATCGATTCATCATCCACCACAAGAATCCGGTTGGACATCACCATCTCCTTCGAAAACTGAAAACCATCTCAGCTATGTACGGCGCTACAGCGCAAGGGCTTCGGTGCTGCTCGAAAAAACTGCTACTTAAAAAACAACTTGGACGCAGGACTTCGCGACGAGAGCAAAGGTTTGCAACGAATGGTCCGGCAGTGAATATATTTGGTTGCTACAGGATTAGCTGTATCTTTTAAAAATTATCAACCCGTGTTTCGGTCCCACGTCAAATTGCAAGGATACCCTTGCACAAATCGATTATGCAAGGGGGAAATATCTAAAGGCGGCAACCATAATAATCACCGCCTTAAACAAAAAGGGCGACCGATAGTCGCCCTTCGATGTCAGGTTAATTTATGCGATCAGCCCGGAACGCGGATCGTCATGACCGGCACGGGAGATTTGCGTACCACCTTCTCCGCAGTGCTTCCGAATAAAACATGATCCAGACCTGAACGACCTTGCGTTCCCATGATGATCAGATCCGCGTTGAGATCCGCGGCTTTTTTTATAATTTCATCATAAGGAATGCCCGGCACAATAAAAGTCTGATAATTTTCATAGTCACCAATATGGGTACGACAGAACTTTTCCATCATCTTACGGGCTCCTTCCTCGATCTCCTCCTCCAGTGACTCAAAGGAGATGTGAGGTACATAGAAACCACGAAGATCTACCGGCTCGTTAATAACATGCACAATGGCAAGCAACGATTGATATTTACGCGCCATGGCAAGAGCATAATCAAAGGCATACTCGGAGTTTTCCGAAAAGTCGGTAGCGAAAAGTATCGTTTTGAATTCTTTCATTGCGACTCCCCAAATAGGTCAGTTAGCTTTACTCGGACGTCCCTCTGTCAGCATCTTGTGCATAATATATTTAAGTTCGTCTACCTTGACAGGTTTGTGGATATATTCAAAAGCGCCAAGTTGAATGGCCTCAAGATAGGACTCGACCCCTCCATAAGCGGTCACCATGATAACCCGCGTACTTGGATAACGACGATTTAGCTCACGCAGGAACGCAAGTCCATTCATTTCAGGCATTTTAAGATCACTGATCACCACGTTGACTTTGTGTTGACGCAAAAACTCCAAGGCCTCGTAGCCATTGGCCACGCTATCAACCACGTACCCTTCCTGCTGCAGTATCGCGCGCAGGGCAATACGGGCGTTTTCCTCATCATCGACAACCAGTACTTTTTCTTGAACCCGCACAGCAACCCCCTTGTTCAATTTGCCTAAAGCATACCATCGGAGGCGAGACTGTCAAGCCGGCGGGCAATCTTCAAAGAATATGTTTTTGTTATTAATTTCGTATACTTAGACAACACACAGAGAAACTCCGGACACCCCTGTCATCATCATGAAAACCAAAGACTGCAAAGCTGCTTCACCAGGCTTGAAAGATCAGCGGCACCAAGGCGACCGGTTGCGAGCACATCCTCATGGCACAGGCCTTGTGTCCCTAATCCCGCGGCACGATTGGCGGTGAAACTGAGGCCAACAACCTCCATTTGCAGGTATCTGGCCATGATGGCCTCAGAGACCAAGGACATGGAAACAGCATCGGCGCCAAGCCGTTGCAGCGCTCGTATCTCCGCCGGAGTTTCGTAAGACGGACCAGGCACCGCAGCCAGCACACCCTGAAGAAGGGATACCCCCTGAGACAAGGCCTCGGCTTGAAGAGGGGTGAACAGATCGGTGCGATAAAGACCGGTCAAATCGACAAAGATATTGCCGTCGAGGCCTCGAAGGGGATTATCGCCAAGCAGATTAAGATGATCGCTGACAAACATGAAGCGACCGGGAGCCAGATCGGCGCGAATCCCACCCACAGCGTTGGTCAACAGAATGCGCCTACAACCCAGGGCGCGGGCTAAACGCACGGGCATGGCCGTCTGCCAGGCGGATAACCCCTGATACATATGGAAACGCCCCTGAAACAGCAGCGTTTTGCGACCATGAAGGATTCCGGCAACCAACTGGCCTGCATGCCCCGCCACCGCACCGGGTGGAAAACAAGAGAAGGAATGATATTCCCACCTCACAGCCTGATCAACATCCGCCGCAACCTGCCCCAGGCCCGAGCCCAGGATTATAGCCAGGTCAAAGGGATCGGCACCCAGCTGATCGCGTACCGCTGCGACCACCTCTGTCAGGTTTTCGTCAGGGTTGCAGGATCTCATCATGGTTTTCCGCAGTCATGGTAGCCATGGACTCGCCGGACGCTGACTCAGCAAGCTGACCGACAATAACCAGACAAGCGTCCGGCAAATCAAGTTTACGGTCGTCAAGCCAAGCCTCCGACCCGCCCTGTATATTCAGCCGAATTTCAGCAAAATTACGCACGGTCCAATCGACCTGGGTTCCGGGCTGCATATCATAGTTCTGCAAAGGACGCCGATCGGCTTCGATTTCCACCCATCCGGTCCCTTTTGATTGAATCCGGAAAACGCCACCGGCGGTGGGCAGAGCCAAATTTATTGTTTGAAGTGCCGAATCACTCTCGGGGGACACAACGGGAGCATTTTGCTCGACGGGCGATGCTGTTTGCACGGGCTGTTCCGCATAACTGCTGGTCGCCGGCTCGGATTTCTCTATATCGGCAGACTCCGTGGGAGCACTTTCGGCAACGGGAATGTCTTTGCCATGCTCAGAAAACCAGGGACCAATGTCCATAGCGTAAGACAAGAAACTCACGGCTGCGATCATCAACATAACGATAACAGGCCACAATGAAAGACCAAAACGCTTGTTCCGGACAGGTTCGGCTTTAACAGAGGGCATCTCACAATGAGACACCTCCTGGACCGATTGGGTAGCCTGGCGATAGTCTTGCACGATGGCTTCCGCATCGAGGCCCAGCAACGTGGCGTATTGTCGTAAAAACCCGATAGCATATGGGAGCGCCGGTAATTTTTCATAGGCACCGCTCTCAAACGCCTTCAGAAAAGTCTCGCGAATGTGAGTGCGCTCAGCCACGGCTGCCAGACTCAAACCACAAGCCTCGCGTCGGGATAGCAGCAACTTCCCCAAATCCGGTTTTTGTGGCGTTTCGGCGGTAATTTCTTCGATTGATTTTTCATGCATGACGTTTGTCCTTCATTGCAACATATCGAGGTAATCGTTGGCCCGCTGACCCATTTCCGATTCAGGGAGCAATTGCCGAACCTTGGTAAAGGACTTCCGGGCCTGTTCCATATCGCCGTTTTTCATGAAGGCCATACCCATCAAGAAATGCAGGCGGGTAGATTCAGGCACCAAAACCAGAGCCTTGCGATATTCCCTCAATCCCCTATCAACCTGCCCCATAGCCGTCAAGGCTTCACCAAGACGAAGATACGCTTCGGCATACTTGGGATTTTTGCTCAGCGCCTCCCGGTAGGCTGTTACCGCACCTGTATAGTCATTTTTAAGAGAACGCGCAATACCTATACCGGTAAGGGGAATTTCGGGAGAGGCAAACAGAAGATTGTTAGCGGCCTTTTCCAGATTGGGAAGAGCATCATCGGGGCGTTGCATATCGAGATATAAAGCCCCGAGATTGTTATAATAACGTGGTTCATCGGGGCGTATTGCGATAGCTTTCAAATAGTGCTTTTCAGCTTCGGAAAAAGCACCTTTGCGTTGATAAGCCTGAGCCAGGCCTTCCTGAATATCGGGATCGCGTTTATCTATTTTTTCCGCGTCCAGGAACTTGGCCAGCGCCATGGTCGGATTGTTATTTTTCAACTCGGCAATACCAAGGGTATAATGAACCCTGGCATTTTGATTGGGATCCTTGTACGCGTTATTGGACGATGTACACCCCGTAGTCACAAGGGCCATTACCAAAAACCCCCAACCTAAACACGATATCTTCCGAACCATGGGCACCTCCACCCCGGCGAAGCCGAGGCTGGCAAATTATATTCAAAGATATTTATCGAGAAGCAAACCAAGCTTCGTACGGGTGGTTGCCGGAATGGCATCCGGTGCGGTCATGATGGCAAAGCGCAAGGCTTCATTGCATGCACAACTGCGCGCAGAGGCCATACCGCGAACAGACTCGCGAATAATATGGCGGGCCGTGGCCACATTCTGCTTGATGATGGCAACCACCGCATCGACGGATACATCGTCATGCCCCTCATGCCAGCAGTCATAATCCGTGGCGAGGGCAACCGTGCCGTAACAGATTTCCGCCTCGCGAGCCAGTCGCGCTTCGGGAACATTGGTCATACCGATGATATCCACCCCCCAGCTGCGATAAATTTTCGATTCAGCACGCGTGGAAAAATTGGGGCCCTCGATGCACAGGTAGGTGCCACCTTCGTGAACGGTGGCGCCCACCCGCCGGGCAGAGTCGGCCAGCACCCGCGACAGGTCATGACACACCGGGTCCGCAAACTGCACATGCCCGACAACCCCCTCACCGAAAAACGTCGACTGGCGTTTGCCCTGGGTGCGGTCAAAAAACTGATCGGGAATGACGATATGCCCCGGAACGATCTGTTCACGCATACTGCCAACCGCCGACACGGAAATGATGCGCTCTACGCCGAGCTGTTTCATCCCATGGATGTTGGCCCGATAAGGCACTTCGGACGGCAACAGGCGATGTCCGCGGCCGTGCCTGGGCAGAAAAACCATCTTTACGTCATCCAGCATACCGGTGATAAAAACATCGGATGGTGCACCGAATGGCGTATCCAGGGATACCTCGCGTACCTCGGTGAGGCCTTCCATCTCGTACAGGCCGCTGCCGCCGATAACCCCTATAACTGTCTGTTTCATTTACCGTTGCCTTTCTCTTGTGGATGAGGATCGTAGGCGGCGTCTTCCGCGGCATTATGCACCGGGGAGCGTTTACCCTTGAGCTGCCCGCAGGCGGCGGAAATATCCTGCCCCTTGCTGGCACGACGGATGGCCACCATGCCGCGGTCGAGAAGATACCCCTGAAACCGCGTCACACGATCACCGGTCGGCGCTTTAAAAGGGGAGGAGGAGTGCTCATTGAACGGAATAAGGTTAACCTTGGCCTTAACACCGTGCAACAGCTTCACCAACCGCCGTGCATCCTGGTCGGAATCGTTGACTCCGCGAATGAGAATATATTCGAAAGTGATACGCTGTCTCGGCTCCAGGGGAATCTTCCGGCAGGCATCCATGAGCTGCTCCAGAGGATAACGCCGATTGATGGGCATGAGCTGGTTGCGCACCTCATCGGTGGTAGCATTGAGCGACACCGCCAGGTTAACGCGGATGCGCTGTCCCAACTCAAGCATCTCAGGCACCAGACCGGCCGTCGACAGGGTTACCTTACGGGGACTGAAGGCGAGACCTTCGGACAAGTAGAAAATTTTCAAAGCTTTGACTACATTGTCGAGATTGTGCAGCGGCTCGCCCATGCCCATCAGCACGATATTGCTTATGGGACCATCAGCAAGGGCGGCGCAAACCTGATTGACGATTTCACCGGGGGTGAGGTT